>NZ_JBFAAF010000017.1:0-124664 GCF_040639595.1 Micromonospora sp. NPDC023814 | reverse complement strand
GGCACCAGCGCCGGCCGGTCGGCGTGCAGCGCGGCGTCGAGCAGCGCCAGGCCGGCGGCCGTGTCCAGGGGGCCCGGCTGGCCGGGGCGCGGCACTCCGCGTCAGTCGTCCTCGCGCGTCGGGCAGGAGCCCTCCGGGGCGACCGGCGCGCCGAGATCGCCCAGGGACTGGTTGACCTCGGTGGTGGTGGCGAGCTGCTGGAAGTCGCCGCCGAGCACCACGTCGACCACGTCGTCGGTGCGCTTGGCGTCGTACTCGTACTCGGCTTTGCCGAGGAAGTACGCCCGCAGCAGGTGCGCCGAGCCGACGCCCTTCGGGCCGTAGCGCAGCAGCGCGATGTCGTCGAGCTGCTTCTTCTCGTCGCCGGTCTTCTTGACCTGGAACTTCCGGTTGCGGAAGTCGTCGGCGATGGCGCCGGCCAGGCCGATCCGGTCCGTGCCGTTCAGTACGTTGATCTTGACGTCCTTGGGCTCGCGCAGGGTCACGTCGGCCATCGGCCAGCCCTCCGGGCAGCCGCCGGCGAGGCCGCCGTCGCCCTGGGTGTCGCGGACCATGGCGACCACCACGAAGACCAGGGCCAGCACCGCCAGCAGGCCGACGACAACGAGTGCTCGCACTCGCGCAAAGCTCATCAGGGTGCTCCCCGGACAGAGGTGGGTGGCGGCGGCCGCCGGCGGTCGGGCCGCCCCGCCGGCCGTCGAGTACGCCGCTGAGGTTAACGGTTGTCCGGCCGTCGCGTGGAAACAGTCCGACATGCCGGCGCGCCATCCGGGAACCGGGTACTACTACCCCTATCTTCGTGTCGCCTGAGTCACATTGGGAACAACTTCGCGTGCGGGGGCGTACATCTCAGCCACGAGGGCGGTATACATGCCTCGCCCAAAGGGGGGGTAAGGTTCCGCGCTCGCTGGGGGTTCCTCCGGAGGTCTCCGTCCGTGCTGTCTTCGGGTCGGGTGACCGACACAAGTGGTGGCCGGCCAGCGGAACCGAAACAGCGTCGTCCGGCGTTACAACCGGAAGCGACAACATCGATATGGGAGAGTGAAACCGATGGCCACCGACTACGACGCCCCGCGTCGCGACGAGGTCGACCTCGGCGAGGACAGCCTGGAAGAGCTCAAGGCCCGACGCGTCGACTCACAGTCGGGCGCCGTGGACGTCGACGAGGCCGAGGTGGCCGAGAGCTTCGAGCTGCCCGGCGCCGACCTGGCCGACGAGGAACTCACGGTCAAGGTGCTTCCGATGCAGCAGGACGAGTTCCGCTGCGCCCGCTGCTTCCTCGTGCACCACCGCAGCCAGTTGGCGGTCGAGCGCAACGGCGAGCTGATCTGCCGCGAGTGCGTCTGACACGGCGCGCCTCCACCAGCGGCGGCTCCCTCGCGGGGCCGCCGCTGCCCGAGTTGCCGTGCGACGCGGCGGGGGACCTGCTTCACTCGTGACGGGTGGCCGCCACGCCGGCGACAGTCCATTCGGAGGTCGGACCCATGAGTGAGCGGAGCGAGCCCCGCGGCACGCGCGGCGCGGACCGGACCCGCGCCGAGGGCGCACGCGACGGCGACCCGGACGGGAGCCGGGGCGACGCCGTGCCCGGCGCGGACGACGAGCTGGGCGCGACCGTCGCGGCCCTGACCGCCGACGACGTCGCACCGGCCCGCCGGCGGCAACTGCTCGGCCGGCTCGTCGGGCAGGCGCGGGCGCGTGGGCTGGGCGACCTGTTCAAGCCGAAGACCGCCGTCCGGTGGATGGTCGACACCGTCGCCGAGATCGCCCCGCACGTGCCCGTGCGGGACCTGGCCACCCTGCGTCGCCACTTCGACGGACTGGACGGCGAGGCGCTGGCCGAACGGCTGGTGCGCAACGCCGCGCGGACGACGGCGGGGATCGGCGCCGCCGGCGGGGGAGTCGCCGCGGTCGAGTGGGCCGTCACCCCGACCCTGCTCTCCGCGCCGGTTCTGCTCGCCGCCGAGACGGTCGCCGTGGTGGCCGTCGAGCTCAAGCTGATCGGCGAGTTGCACGAGGTCTACGGGGTGCCGCTGGCGCCCGGCGGCACCCAGCGGGCGGTCGCGCTGGTGCAGTCCTGGGCCGGCCAGCGCGGGATCAACCCGATGATGCCCGGCGTCGGGGTGGGCGCGGTGCTCGGCACCGCCGCCCGCAAGGAGTTGCGGGACATGCTGCTCAAGCGCTTCGGCCGCAACCTGACCACGCTCGGCCCCTTCCTCACCGGGGCGGCGGTGGCGAGCTACCTCAACCGCCGGGCCACCCGGACGATGGCCGACGAGCTCCGCCGCGACCTGCGCCGCAGGAGCCCCGCCCTGCCCGGCGGCCCGCCGGCCCTGCCCGGCCCCGCCTGACGCCCGGTCAGGGCCGGGGAACGATGCGGGAGGGCCAGGCCCGGGGACCGAAGGCCGGGCCGGGGGACGGGCGCGGGACAGCCGGGCGGCGGGACGGGCGCGGGGGTGGCTCAGGAACGAGCGGCGTCGCGGGCGGCGAGGACCGCCTCGGCCAGCTCGACCGGGTGGCGGGTGCTGACCACCCAGAACGGGGTGGGGTCGGCCGGGTCGTCGAGGACCACCTGGACGGCGCCCGGGACCCACGGCCGCTGCACCACGAACGCCAGCGGGTCGGCCCCGACCCCGAGCACCTCACGCCGGCCGGCGGCGTCCAGCGGGACGACGTCGGCGACGAACCGGACGGGCAGCCGGGCGTCGTCCACCCGCAACTCGCCGTCGCGTACCGCGATCCGGATCCGGCCCAGCCAGGCCAGGCCGGCGACGGCCGCCGGCAGCAGCACCACGAACGGCAGCCAGGCACGCACGCCGGGGGCGCCCATCCACAGCTCCACGGCCAGCAGCGTGGCCGCGGCCAGCCCGCCCAGCCACAGCCACCAGGGCAGGCCGAGCCGCTCGGTGTGCTCCGGGGGCGCCGCGGCGGGCGACGCCGGGGACGGCGAGGATGGCGACAGGCTCACTCCTGCCAGGGTACGGCGCACGGCGGCCGGCGGAACCGGCAGGATGTCAGGGTCACCCCACGAACCGGACGGAAGAGGGGAACCGTGACCGACGTCGTACCCGTGCCCGTACGGCAGCTCGACCCGGAGCTGCCGCTGCCGGCGTACGCCCATCCCGGTGACGCCGGGGCCGACCTGGTGGCGGCCGCGGACGTCGAGCTGCCACCCGGCGGTCGGGCCCTGGTGCCGACCGGGGTGGCGATCGCGTTGCCCGAGGGGTATGTGGGCCTGGTCCACCCCCGATCGGGGCTCGCGGCCAGACTCGGCGTGACGGTGCTCAACGCGCCCGGTACGGTCGACGCCGGCTACCGGGGTGAGATCCTGGTCAACCTGATCAATCATGATCGGGAGGCGCCGGCGAAGATCTCCCGTGGCGATCGGATCGCCCAGCTCGTTGTCCAGCGGGTGGCGCGGGCCGATTTCCAGCCGGTGCCCGAGCTGCCCACGTCCCGGCGCGGGACCGGCGGGCACGGCTCCACCGGCGGACACGCCGGCCTGGTGCCGTTCCCGGCGGCTCTCCGGGCGTCGGACGGGCGGCGGGCGTCGGACGCGCCGGCCGGAGGGCCGGACGAGCGGGACCGGGCAGGCGGACGGACGGAAGAGGTGGCAGGGTGAGTGCGAACAGCGGAGGGTTGGCGCAGTGATCTTCTCCCGTAAGCGGGACGATGCCCGACGGAACGCCCGTGACGAGCGGACGACCGAGGTCCTCGACTCCACCGAGTCGGCCCCGGCGGCCCTGGCGCGCGGCCCCTACGACGTCTCGGAGGCGCCCGCCGGGGTGCAGCGGCTCGACCTGGGCAGCCTGCAGATTCCCGCGGTGCGCGACGTCGAGGTGCGGGTGCAGGCGGACCCGGAGGGCGTGATCCAGCAGGTCGTGCTGGTGCACGGCCAGAACGCGCTCCAGCTCGGCGTCTTCGCCGCGCCGCGCTCCGAGGGCATCTGGGACGAGGTGCGCGAGGAGATCCGCCAGTCGCTGTTCAACGACGGCGCGGCGGCCCAGGAGGTCGAGGGCGAGTACGGCACCGAGCTGCACGCCCGGGTGCGCACCCAGGACGGGATCACCGACCTGCGGTTCGTCGGCATCGACGGGCCGCGCTGGATGGTCCGCGGCGTCTACCAGGGCGAGGCGGCGACCAACCCGGCCGCCGCCGGCCCGCTCGCCGAGTGCCTCGACGGCCTGGTGGTCGACCGTGGGCAGGAGGCGAAGCCGGTGCGCGAGCCGCTGCCGCTGCGGCTGCCCCGCGACGTCGCCGACCAGGCCGGTGCCGGGGCGCCGGCCGGCGGCAACCCCGCTCCCGGGCCGCGCGAGGCCTGACCGCCCGTCACCGGCGACGCCGGGACCGGGCCCGTCGGCGTACGCTGGCGGCACGGTCCCGGCGCCGCCGGGTGCCGGGCCCGTGCCGGCAGCGCCGGCCAGCGTGGAGAGGGTGACACGGAGGTCATGTCGACCGACGAGGACCGGGGCTCGCTGCGCCGCATGCTGCGACGACTCACCGCGAGCGAGGCGGAGATCGAGGCGCAGGAGCTGCGCCGGGAGTGCGCCGAGCACGGCGGTGTGCCGGTCGGGGAGTGCCTGCGCGGGCAGGTGGTGTCGGTCGCCGGCCGGCTCCGCACGGTGGTCTACACCCCGCGGACCAACCTGCCCACGCTGGAGGCGGACCTCTACGACGGCAGCGACGTGGTGACCCTGGTGTGGCTGGGCCGGCGGCACATCGCCGGCATCGAGCCGGGCCGGCACCTGACCGCCCGTGGGCGGGTGGCGGTGCGTGACGACCGCAAGGTGATCTACAACCCGTACTACGAGCTGGAACCGCCGAAGTGACCCGGTGGGCGCGGCGGACGGAAGGCGTGCGATGACGACGGGACAGCACCGGGCGGCGCAGCCGGAGAGCGGTCCGGAGGACGAGGAGCGGCTGCCCACCCTCGCCGAGCAGATGGCCGACCAACTCGGCGGCTGGCGGGGCCTGGTCGAGTCCAGCATCCCGGTGGTCGTCTTCGTGGTGGCCAACGTCGTCGGTGAGCTGCGGCCCGCCGTGATCGCCTCGGTGGCGGTGGCGCTGGTGATCGCCGGGCTCCGGCTGGCGCAGCGGCGGCCAGTCCGGCACGCGGTCAACGGCTTGTTCGGCGTCGCCATCGGCGCCGCGATCGCCTGGCGCACCGGCGACGAACGCGACTTCTACCTCCCCGGCATCCTCTACGGCATCGGCTACGGCCTGGCCCTGCTGGTCTCGGCGGCCGTCCGGCAGCCCCTGGTGGGGTGGATCTGGTCGGTGCTGGTGGCCAAGGGGCGCTCCGAGTGGCGCGAGGACCCGCGCCTGGTGCGGACGTTCACCGGGCTGACCGTGCTCTGGGGCGTGGTCTGGCTGGCCAAGGTCGGCGTGCAGGCGGCGCTCTACCTCGCCGCCCGCCACTTCGACGACGCCGGCAACGAGGCCGCCGCGGCCAACATGGAGACGGCGCTCGGCGTCGCCCGGCTGGCGCTCGGCTACCCGCCGTACGCGTTGCTGCTGCTCATCACGGTCTGGACGGTCCGCCGGGTGACCCGGGAGCCCCGGCCCGCCCCGCTGCCCGGCTGACGGGCGCGCCCACTCGGTCCGCGCCCGCACCACCACGCGGGCACGGCGGTGCGGCGGCCGACGGCCCGGTGCGGCACGCTGGCCCGGGTGGAGGAGCCCCGCGAGCGGGCGCTCGCCGCCGCGCCGTCAGCGCTGCTCGCGGGTCCGCTCCACGCTGTCCGGCCCGAGCACCACCGCGCGGACCGCGTCCTCGACCTCGGCGGTGCAGACGAAGATCAGCTCGTCGCCGGCCTCCAGCGGGTCGTCCGGGCTGGGCACCAGCACCCGCTTGCCGCGCAGGATCGCCACCAGCGCGGAGTCGCGTGGCAGCGGCACCGCGTGCAGCGGCTGCCCGACGTACGGCGCGGTCGGCGGCAGGGTGATCTCGACGAGGTTCGCCTCGCCCTGCCGGAAGGTCATCAGCCGGACCAGGTCGCCGACGGTGACCGCCTCCTCGACCAGGGCGGCCATCACCCGCGGCTTGCTCACCGCGACGTCGACGCCCCACTGCTCGGTGAAGAGCCACTCGTTCTCGGCCCGGTTCACCCGGGCCACCACCCGGGGCACCGCGAACTCGGTCTTGGCCAGCAGCGAGACCACCAGGTTGACCTTGTCGTCCCCGGTGGCCGCGACCACCACGTCGCAGCCGGCGACGTTGGCCTCCTCCAGGCTGGTCAGCTCGCACGCGTCGGCCAGCACCCACTCGGCGGCGGGCACCCGGTCGGGCCGGAGCATCTTCGGCTGGCGCTCGATCAACATCACCTGGTGGCCGTTGTCGATCAGCTCCTGGGCGATCGAGCGGCCCACGTTGCCGGCGCCGGCGATGGCGATGCGCATGGCTCAGAGCCCTCCTTCCGGCGGCGCCGCCGCCACCGACGTGACCGTCCCGGCGATGTCGTCGGTGACCAGCATGAAGAGCTGGTCACCCTCCTGGACGACGGTGGACACGGTCGGCAGCGTGCCGATGCCGAAGCGGATCAGGTACGCCACCCGGGCCCCCGTCGCCTCCTCCAGGGCGAGCACCGACCGGCCGATCCAGTCCTTGTGCACGGGCACCTCGACGATCGACACCGTGCTCGTCGGGTCGCGGAAGATCTCCACGTTCCCCTCGGGCACCAGGTGCCGCAGCATCCGGTCGGCGGTCCACCGGACCGTGGCCACGGTGGGGATGCCGAGCCGCTCGTAGACCTGCGCCCGCCGCTGGTCGTAGATCCGGGCCGCCACCCGGGAGACGCCGAACGTCTCGCGGGCCAGCCGGGCCGAGATGATGTTGGAGTTGTCGCCGCTGGAGACCGCCGCGAAGGCGTCCGCACGCTCGATGCCGGCCTGCCGGAGCACCTCGCCGTCGAAACCGGCGCCGGTGACGGTGATCCCGGCGAACTCGGGGCCGAGCCGGCGGAAGGCGTCGGAGTCCTGGTCGATGACCGCGACCGAGTGGCCCCGGGACTCCAGGCTGTGGGCGAGGGTCGAGCCGACCCGGCCACAACCCATGATCACGACATGCACCGCGTCCCTCCTCAAGGTGCGCAACCGCCCGACCGGTGAGCGTGTCGTCTGCGAGCCTGCCACGTTCCCGGCGGGGGCGGGGACCGACGGTACTCCGCCGGTTCACCGCCCCGTGCTCGGCCACCCCGCGGCGCCAGCCCGGGTCGTCGTACTCTTGGCGGTTGTGGCCAGACCCACCTCGTTGCTGAAGCGGTTGCTCCTCGGTCGACCGTTCCGGTCCGACCGGCTCAAGCACACGCTGCTGCCCAAGCGCATCGCGCTGCCCGTCTTCGCGTCCGACGCGCTCTCCAGCGTCGCGTACGCGCCCGACGAGATCCTGCTGACCCTCTCCATCGCCGGCGCCTCGGCGTACTTCTTCTCGCCGTGGATCGCCCTGGCCGTGGTGGTGGTGATGCTCACCGTCGTGGCCAGCTACCGGCAGAACGTGCACGCCTACCCCTCCGGCGGCGGCGACTACGAGGTGGCCACGGTGAACCTCGGCCCCCGGGCGGGCGTCGCGGTGGCCAGCGCGCTGCTGGTCGACTACGTGCTCACGGTCGCCGTCTCGGTCTCCTCCGGGGTGGCCAACCTGGGCTCGGTGGTGCCGTTCGTGGCGACCCACAAGGTGCTGATCGCGGTCACCGCGGTGGTGCTGCTCACCGCGGTCAACCTGCGCGGCCTGCGGGAGTCCGGCACGGCCTTCGCGATCCCCACCTACGGCTTCATCATCGTGATGGTCGGGATGCTGCTCACCGGGCTGGTCCGGGTCTTCGTGCTCGGTGACGACCTGCGGGCACCCAGTGCCGGCCTGGAGATCCAGGCCGAGCACAGCGTCACCGGCTTCGCCCTGGTCTTCCTGCTGTTGCGCACCTTCTCCTCGGGCTGCGCGGCGCTGACCGGCGTGGAGGCGATCTCCAACGGGGTGCCGGCGTTCAAGGCGCCCAAGAGTCGCAACGCGGCCACCACGCTGCTGCTGCTCGGCACCATCTCGGTGGCCATGCTGGTCGGCATCATCTGGCTGTCCAAGCTCACCGGCCTGCAGTTCGTCGAGGACCCGGAGCTGCAGATCATCTCCGGCCCCGAGGGGTACGTGCAGAAGACCGTCACCGCCCAGCTCGGGGAGACGGTCTTCGGCTCCGGATCGGTGCTGCTCTTCGTGGTCGCCGGGGTCACCGCGCTGATCCTCTTCCTGGCCGCGAACACCGCGTTCAACGGCTTCCCGGTGCTCGGCTCGATCCTCGCCCAGGACCGCTACCTGCCCCGGCAGTTGCACACCCGCGGCGACCGGCTGGCCTTCTCCAACGGCATCGTCTTCCTGGCCGTCGCCGCGATCGTGCTGATCGTCGGCTTCCAGGCCGAGGTGACCCGGCTCATCCAGCTCTACATCGTCGGCGTGTTCGTCTCCTTCACCCTCTCCCAGGCCGGCATGATCCGGCACTGGAACCGGCACCTGCGGACCGTGCGGGACCCGCAGGCGCGCCGGCGGATGCTCCGGTCCCGGGCGATCAACGCCTTCGGCATGGCGATGACCGGCACCGTGCTGGTCATCGTGCTGGTCACGAAGTTCCTGCTCGGCGCGTGGATCGCCATCGCCGCGATGGCGATGATCTACGTGCTGATGCTGGCCATCCGCCGGCACTACGACCGGGTCGCCACGGAGCTGACCCCGCCGGACGAGGGCCGCGCCGTGCTGCCCGCCCGCAACCACGCCGTCGTGCTGGTCAGCAAGCTGCACAAGCCGACGCTGCGGGCGATCGCGTACGCCCGGGCCACCCGGCCGGACACGCTGACCGCGGTGACCGTCAACGTCGACGACAAGGACACCCGGGAACTGCAGGCGGAGTGGGAGCGGCGGGACCTGCCCGTCCCGCTGACCGTGGTCGACTCGCCGTACCGGGAGATCACCCGCCCGATCCTGGACTTCGTGGCCGGCGTCCGCCGCGAGTCGCCCCGCGACGTGGTCACGGTCTTCATCCCCGAGTACGTGGTCGGGCGCTGGTGGGAGAACCTGCTGCACAACCAGAGCGCGCTGCGCCTCAAGGGCCGGCTGCTGTTCGAGCCGGGGGTGATGGTGACCAGCGTGCCGTGGCAGCTCGCCTCGACGGCGAGCAAGGACCTGGACCGGCTGGACGCCACACTGAGCCGGGGACCCGCCCGTGGGCCCCGGGTGGCGCCGCGCGGCACCCTGCCGCCGAGCGTCCCGCCGGTCGTGTCCGCGCCGCCCGGCGAGGGCGGCCCGAGCGGTGGGGGTGAGCGGTGACCGGGGCGCGGGACGGCCGGGGGCTGGAGGAGGCCGAGCGGGTCGAGTTGACCGTCGCGGCGGTCGCCCCCGGCGGGCACTGCGTCGCGCGGGTGGACGGCCAGGTGGTCTTCGTCCGGCACGCGCTGCCCGGCGAACGGGTGGTCGCCGAGGTCACCGAGGTGCACAAGGGGTTCGTCCGGGCCGACGCGGTGACCGTGCTCGAGGCCGCCCCGGACCGGGTCGAGCCGCCCTGCCCGTACGCGAAGCCGGGTCGGTGCGGCGGCTGCGACCTGCAGCACGTCGCCCCGGCCGCCCAGCTCGGCTGGAAGGCCGCGGTGGTGCGCGAGCAGCTCACCCGCCTGGGCGGGCTGACCGAGGCCGAGGTGGACGCGCTGGGCGTCCGGGTCGTGGCGCTGCCCGGCGGGCCGCTCGGCTGGCGCTCCCGGGTCCGTTACGCCGTCGACGCCGCGGGCCGGGCCGGGCTGCTCAAGCACCGCTCGCACGAGGTGGTGCCGATCGACCGCTGCCTGATCGCCCACCCGGCGATCCAGGAGCTGCCCGTGCTGGCCCCGAGCGGAGCGCGCTGGCCGGCGGCGGACGCGGTCGAGACGGTCGCCTCCACCGGCGGGGACGTGGCGGTGACCGCCGTCGCCGAGGGGGCGCCGCGCCCGGTGCGCGGGCCGGAGCGGGTCCGGGAGGTCGCCGCCGGCCGGGAGTGGGTCCTGCCCGCGTCGTCGTTCTGGCAGGTCCATCCGGCAGCCGCCGACACCCTGGTCGACGCGGTCCTCGACCTGCTCGACCCCCGGCCGGGGGAGACCGCCTGGGACCTCTACGGCGGGGCGGGCCTCTTCGCCGCCGCGCTGGCCGGCCGGATCGGCGACGCGGGCCGGGTCACCCTGGTGGAGTCCGCCGAGCAGGGCGTCGCCGCGGCCCGGGAGAACCTGCGCGACCTGCCCCGGGTCGACATCGTGCCGGCCCGCGTGGAGGCCGCGCTCGCCCGCCGCCGGGTCACCGGCCCCGTCGACGTGGTGGTGCTGGACCCGCCGCGTTCCGGCGCGGGCACCCGGGTGGTGCGGGACGTCGTCGCCGCGGGTCCGCGCGCGGTCGCGTACGTGGCCTGCGACCCGGCCGCCTTCGCCCGGGACGTGCGCACCTTCGCCGGGGCGGGGTGGCGGCTCGCCGAGCTGCGCGGCTTCGACCTGTTCCCGATGACCCAGCACGTCGAGCTGGTCGGGCTGCTCCTCCCGCCCGACCTTGTGTTAGCAGGGGACCCTTCCTCTACCGGATCCGATAAGAAGGGGCCCTTCCTTACATGAAGATCGTCGGGCTGATGTCGGGTACCTCGTACGACGGGGTCGACGTGGCCGCCGCCGAGTTCACCGTCGACGGCGACACGCTCTGGCTGCGCCCCCTCGGGCATCGCGGCCTCGACTACGACGACGCGCTGCGCGCCGAGATCGGGGCGCTGCTGCCGCCGCAGGCCACCACGATCGAGGCGGTCTGCCGGCTGGACAACCGCCTCGGCGAGGTCTTCGCCGAGGCGGCGGCGGTCGGCGTCGAGCTGGCCGGCGGCGCGGTCGACGCCGTGGTCTCGCCCGGGCAGACGGTCTTCCACTGGGTCGACGGCGGGCGGGCCCGGGGCACCCTGCAACTGGGCACGGTGGCGCGGGTGGCCGCCCGGGTCGGCGTACCCGTGCTGAGTGACCTGCGCTCGGCGGACGTCGCCGCCGGCGGGCAGGGTGCGCCCCTGGTCCCGGCGTTCGACGCGCTGCTGCTCGACCCGGCCGACGGCGCGGCCCCGCGCGCCGCGCTCAACCTGGGCGGCATCGCCAACCTCACCGTGGTCGCGCCGGGCGCGCCGGTGCTCGGGTACGACGTCGGGCCCGCCAACGCGCTGCTCGACGCGGCGGCCCGGCGCCTCCTGGGCCGGCCCTGCGACCTCGACGGCGCCCGGGCGGCGGCCGGCCGGGTGCACCCCGGCCTGCTCGACGCGCTGCTCGCCGAGCCGTACTACGCGGCACCGCCGCCCAAGTCGACCGGCAAGGAGCTGTTCCACGCCAGCTACCTGGACGCGCGGCTGGCCGCTCTCGGCGAGTCGGTGCCCGCCGACGACGTGCTGGCCACCCTGACCGAGCTGACCGCCCGGGTGGTGGCCGCCGAGTGCGACCGGCACGGCGTCACGGAGGTGGTGGCGGCCGGCGGCGGGGTGCGCAATTCCACCCTGACCGCCCGGCTGGCCGCGCTCGGGGCCGGCCGGTGGCGGCTGCGCACCACCGACGAGTTGGGCGTCCCGGTGCAGGCCAAGGAGGCGTACGCCTTCGCGCTGCTGGGCTGGCTCTCCTGGCACGGGCTGCCCGGCGCGCTGCCCTCGGTGACCGGCGCCACCCGGGCAGCCGTGCTTGGCTCCTGGACCCCGTCCGGGCCGGCGGGCCGGCACGCGCCGGCCGCCGCCGCGCCCCGCCGGCTGCGGATCCGCCCCTGACGACGGCGGGCGAACCGGGGGCGTCGCCCGGCCGGGTGGAGCGGGCCGGGCGAATCCGCGGCTGACCGGGCGCTCAGCACCCCGGCCGGGCGGCGATGATCCCGGCCAGGCTGCGGACTGTGCGGCGGCCGATAGACTCTTCCGTCATGAGTGTTGAAGAGGGCACGGTTCACCACGCCGGGCTGCTGGCCACCGTCCGGGGTCCGCAGGACGTCAAGCGGATGTCCGCCGAGGAACTGGACATCCTCGCCGCCGAGATCCGTGACTTCCTGATCGCCAAGGTCTCCCGCACCGGCGGGCACGTCGGCCCCAACCTGGGCGTGGTCGAGCTGACGCTGGCCATGCACCGCGTCTTCGACTCGCCGCGCGACCGGCTCCTGTTCGACACCGGCCACCAGGCGTACGTGCACAAGATCCTCACCGGGCGGCAGGTCGGCTTCGACAAGCTGCGCCAGCGCGGCGGCCTCTCCGGCTACCCGAGCCAGGCCGAGAGCGAGCACGACCTGGTCGAGAACTCGCACGCCTCCACCGCCCTGTCCTACGCCGACGGGCTGGCCAAGGCGTACGCCCTGCGGGGCGAGCAGCGCAGCGTCGTCGCGGTGGTCGGCGACGGCGCGCTCACCGGCGGCATGTGCTGGGAGGCGCTGAACAACATCGCGACCGCCGGCAACCCGCTCGTCATCGTGGTCAACGACAACGGTCGGTCGTACGCGCCGACCATCGGCGGGCTCGCCGACCACCTCTCCTCGCTGCGGCTCAACCCCGGCTACGAGAAGGTCCTCGACACCGTCAAGGACGCGCTCGGCTCGACGCCGCTGGTCGGCAGGCCGATGTACGAGGTGCTGCACGCGGTCAAGAAGGGCATCAAGGACGCGGTCGCCCCGCAGGCGATGTTCGAGGACCTCGGCATCAAGTACGTCGGCCCGGTCGACGGGCACGACGTGACCGCGGTCGAGTCGGCGCTGCGCGCGGCGAAGCACTTCGGCGGCCCGGTGATCGTGCACGCCGTCACCCGCAAGGGCTACGGCTACCGCCCGGCCGAGGAGGACGAGGCGGACTGCCTGCACGGCCCGGGTGCTTTCGACGCCGAGACCGGCAAGTCGCTCGCCGGGCCCTCGGTGAAGTGGACCCACGTCTTCGCCGACGAGCTGGTCGCGATCGCCGACGAGCGGCCCGACGTGGTGGGCATCACGGCGGCGATGGCCGAGCCGACCGGCATCGCCAAGCTGGCCCGCAAGCACCCGAACCGGGTGTACGACGTGGGCATCGCCGAGCAGCACGCGGCCACCTCGGCCGCCGGCCTGGCGCTCGGCGGGCTGCACCCGGTGGTGGCGGTCTACGCGACCTTCCTCAACCGCGCCTTCGACCAGGTGCTGCTGGACGTGGCGATGCACAAGCTGCCGGTGACCTTCGTGCTGGACCGGGCCGGGATCACCGGCCCCGACGGGCCGAGCCACTACGGCATGTGGGACATGTCCGTCTTCGGGGTCGTGCCGGGCCTGCGGATCGCCGCGCCGCGCGACGCCGCCACCCTGCGCGAGGAACTGCGCGAGGCGGTGGCCGTCGACGACGGCCCGACCATCGTCCGGTTCCCGACCGGCACCGTCGCCGCCGACCTGCCGGCCGTGCGCCGGGTCGGCACCGTCGACGTGCTGGCCGAGTCGGCGCGTACGGACGTGCTGCTGGTCGCGGTCGGCTCCTTCGGGCACCTCGGCATGGAGGTGGCCGCCCGCGTCGCCGAGCAGGGCTACGGCGTCACCGTGGTCGACCCGCGCTGGGTCCGGCCGGTCCCGGCCGAACTGGTCGAGCTGGCCGCCGGGCACCGCCTCGTGGTCACCGTCGAGGACGGCGTGCGGGTCGGCGGCGTCGGCGACGCCCTCGCCCAGGCGATGCGGGACGCCGACGTCCGGGTGCCGCTGCGCGACCTCGGCGTGCCGGCGGACTGGCACCCGCACGGCACCCGCGCGCAGATCCTCGCCGACCTCGGCCTGACCGCCCAGGACGTGGCCCGCGACGTCACCGGCTGGATCTCCCGGCTGGACGTCGAGCCGGTCGAGCCGGTCATCACCACCGACGGCGCGACCGCGCAGAACTGACGCACCGAACGCAGGCGGCGGGCGGCCCTCCCGGGCCACCCGCCGCCGTCGGTCGTCACCCCCCGCGCCAGCAGGGCAGGGGCAGGGTGGGTCAGCGCCCGCCGAGGGAGCGGTAGTGGGTCTTCTCGGTGGCGGCCAGGCTGAACGTCTCCGAGCGGGCCGGCATCGGCACGACGACCAGGCCGGGCCGGTCCACCAGGCGCGGGGTCTCCGGCGGCGTCGACAGGGAGCTGTCCCGGGTGGCCCGCCAGCTCAGCACCGCCAGCGGCTGCCCCGGCACCGGCAGCACGTACGCCTGCAGCGGGCTGGACCGGTCGGCGGGGGAGACCACCGGCGGGCCCCCGTCGGACGGGCGGTAGACCACGGCGGTCATCGTCCCGTCCGCGGTCTCCCAGCTGAGCTGCTCCAGCTCCGCCGGCTCGCCGCCGCCGAGGGCGACCTCGCCCAGGGTACGGACCGCCAGCTTGGACATCGGCCAGGACGACGGCGTGGAGCGCGGCGCGTCCCGGTCGCCGATGCGGCGGGGGACGCTGCCGAACGGGCCCTCCTCGCCGGCGAGCACGCAGGTGTCGAGGCCCTTGAGGGCCCGCTTGCCGGAGCCGCTCTCGTCCCGCACGAGCGGATAGCGCGGGTCGGTGGTGCCGGTGCCCAGGTCGAGCATCCGGTCGGCGGACCGGCCCCGGGGCAGCGACTCGGTCGCCTTCAGCGTGGCGGTCACCCCGACGGCCCGGCAGGCCGGCACGTCCACCGGCTCGGTGAGCCCGTCGACGTTGCGCAGCGCGCGGCCGTCCGGCCCGAGCAGCCGTTCGACCCGGCTCGACATCAGGTAGCGCCGGCCGGCGACGGTGTGCACGGGAAGCACGTCGGAGTAGACGAGGTAGCCGGGGTCGGTGTACTCGGCGGCGCGGGTGACCGCGTACCGGCCACCGTCGGCGGTGACCTGGAGCAGCCAGGACGCGCTCTCGCCGGGCACGTCGGCGGCCACCAGCACCAGCGGCGCGCCGTCCACCTCGCCGGACCAGAGGATCCCGGACGTGGGCAGGTGCACCCGGTCCTCGGCCGGCGACCGCCAGTCGCGGACCGCCCCGGTCACCGCCGCGGTCACGGTGGCGTCGCCCGCGAGCGCCCCGCGTGGCGGCCACACCGCCAGGTCGCCGTCGCGGCTGTCGTACCCGACCCGCAGGTCGCCCGGCTGCCGGTCGGCGACCGGACCGCAGGCTGTCGCGGTGAGCAGCAGGGTCAGCAGTGCGGTGGCCGTGATGCCGCGCCGGCGGACTGGAGCCACCTGTACGCCCCCTCGATCGCCTCAGCCGTGGTCTACGGAAAGCGCCATAGTACGAGATGTCCGATCACCCGGACGCGGCACCTCGTCCGCCGACCGGCCGCAGATCACGCGCAGGTCAGACAGCCGGCCGACACGCGCCACAGAGGACGCTGACGTGGTTTCAGGGCGAATGTCCCGCTCGGGTAGACTCCGCCGACTGTGACGCCTGCCGAGACCCGCGCCGAATCCTCGCCGGAATCCGACGCCGCCGCGGCCTCCGCGTCCGACCCCGCCGCCCGGCCCGACGGCGGCGACGCCGGTGACCGTACGTCGAACGGCGGCGCACCCGTCCCCGCCACCCGGGCCCCGGCCGAGGCCACCGGGCCGTCGGGCGCCGCTGCCGAGGTCGGCGCCGCCGCCGGAACGCCGTCGAAGCCCGTCGCCCGCACCTCGCCGGCGGCGGACGGCGGGGCCGGGGCGCCGGCGGCGGACGGCGGGGCGGCCCCCGCCCGGCCGCGGCGCTGGGCCCGACGCCGGCAGGACCTCGTGGTCTTCGGCCTGTTCCTGCTCGCCGCGGTCTGGGTGACCAGTCAGATCTGGGTGGACCCGGCCGGCCGGGTGGCGTCGCTCTACAGCAGCGACCCGGCCCAGGTGCAGTTCTTCCTCGCCCACTCGGTACGCGTGGTGCTGCACGGCGAGTTCCCGTTCTTCACCGAGCAGTTCAACTATCCCGACGGGGTCAACCTGATGGCCAACACGGCCATCCTCGCGCTGGGCATCCCGATGGTGCCGGTGACCCTGCTCTTCGGCCCGGCCGTGACGTTCGTGGTGCTGGTCACCCTCGCCCTCGCCGGCACCGCCTCGGCCTGGTACTTCGTGCTCTCCCGGCACGTCGTGCGCAGCCCGCTGGCGGCAGCGGTCGGCGGCTGGTTCTGCGGGTTCTCGCCGGCGATGCTGTCGCACGCCAACTGGCACCCCAACATCATCTCCCAGTTCCTGCTGCCGTTCATCGTCTGGCGGGTGCTGGTCATCACCCGGTCCCGGCGGCCGTGGCGCGACGGTCTGCTGCTCGCCCTGCTGGTCACCGTCCAGGCGTTCATCAACGAGGAGATCCTGCTCTTCACGGCGATGGCCTGCGGCGTGTTCCTGCTCGCCGTGCTCGCCCAGCGTCCGGCGCTCTGGTCGGCGGCGTGGCGGCCCCTGGCGAAGGCCCTGGCGACCTGCACCGTCGTCGCCGGGGCGCTGCTGGCGTACCCGCTCTACGTCCAGTTCGCGGGGCCGATGGCGTACCACGGGCTGAGTGACGCGGTCCGCGACTACGGCAACGACATCGCCGCCTTCTTCGCCCCCGGCTCGCCGACGCTCGGCGGCAACGAGCGCGCGAACATCAACCTCGCCCCGAACTACTCGGAGGAGAACGCCTTCTTCGGCTGGAGCCTCTCCCTGATCGCCGTCGGCATCGTGGCCTGGCTGCGGCGGGAGCTGCTGGTCCGGGCGCTCGCCGTGACCGGGGTCTTCTTCGCCGTGCTCTCCCTCGGCGAGCGGGTGTCCTGGTGGGACCGCGAGCTGGTCACCGGGCCGTGGGAGTGGCTGGTCCGGCTGCCGCTGCTCGACGCGGTGGTGCCGACCCGGTTCGGCCTCATCACCGGCGTGGTGATCGGCATCCTGCTGGCGCTGGCCGTCGAGCGCTCCCGGACGCTGCCGGTCGAGCCGCGGACGCTGCGTACGCTCACGGTCGCCGGGCTCGTCCTCGCGCTGCTGCCGATCGCGCCGATGCCGCTGAAGGTCAGCTCGCGCCCGCCCGTGCCGGACTTCATCACCGCCGACCGGTGGCGCGGCTACGTCGGGCCGGACCAGACCCTGGTGCCGATCCCGGTGCCGAACATGGGCCACACCCACGGGATGCGCTGGGCCGCGTCCACCAACCTCGATTTCAAGATCCCCGGCGGCTACTTCCTGGCCCCGCGCAACGGCAACACCGGCGACCCCGGCCGCTTCGGTGGCCGGCCCAGCGGCGTGGGGCAGTTGCTGGAGGAGGTCGCGTCGACCGGCCGTACGCCCGAACTGGACGACCGGCAGCGCCGCCGGTCGCTCGACGAGCTGCGGCACTGGCGGGCGGCCATCCTGGTGCTCCCGGTCGACCAGCACCACGCCGAGCCGCTGCGGCGCACCGTCGAGCAGCTGGTCGGCCCCGGCCGCCGGGAGCTGGACGTCTGGGTGTGGGACGTCCGGGCGCTGACCGACCAGCCGGCCTGATGGCCGTCCCGACGGCGACCGGCACCGTCGACGCGGCACCAGCCCGGCGCCCGCGCCGGCTGCCGGCCCGCGCCGCCGACGCGCTGGTCGTCGCCGGCTACCTCGCCCTGGCGGTGCTGCTGACCGTCGGCCAGTGGGGGCGGCCGGGGCGGCTGTTCCACCAGGCGGGGGACCAGATCCTCTTCGAGTGGATGCTGGCCCGCGCGGCCCGGGCCGTGACGGGCCTGGAGAACCCGCTGTACAGCTCGGCGCTGAACGCGCCGGACGGCGTGAACCTGATGGCCAACACCTCGGTGCTCGGCCTGGGCGTGCCGCTGACCCCGGTCACCCTGCTGTTCGGCACGCAGGCGGCGTTCCTGGTGGCGGTGGTCGGCTGCCTCGCCGGCACCGCGACCGCCTGGTACGTGCTGCTGCGCCGCCGGCTGGTCGACTCCCGGGTGGCCGCGGCCGTCGGCGGCCTGTTCTGCGGCTTCGCCCCGGGCATGGTCGCGCAGGCCGGGGCGCACCTGCACATGGCCGCGCAGTTCCTGGTGCCGGCGATCCTGGCGCTGGTGTTCCACCCCGACCCGCGCCGGGCGGTGCGGCACGGGGCGCTGCTGGGGCTGCTGGTGGCGTACCAGGTCTTCCTCGGCGAGGAGGTGCTGGTCTTCCTGGTGCTGGCGGCCGGGACGTTCGCGCTCGCGTACGCGGCGGCCGACCGGTCGGCCGCCCGCCGGCAGGCGCCCGCGCTGCTCGTGCGGCTGGGGATCGGCGTGGCGGTCTCGCTGCCGCTGCTGGCGTACCCGCTGTGGTTCCAGTTCTTCGGCCCGGGCCACTACCGGGGGATGCCCTTCCACGCGTACGGCTACCAGCTCGACGCCGCGTCGTTCACCGCCTCCGCCCGGCAGACCGTGTTCGGCGACGACCACCTGCCGGGCCTGCTCGCGCCGAACCCGACCGAGGAGAACTCCTTCTTCGGGCCGGGGCTGCTGGTGCTCGCCGTGGTGATCGTGATCTGGCTGTGGCGCCGGCCGTCGGTCCGCGCGCTGGCCGTCTGCGGGATGCTGTTCGCGCTGCTCTCCCTCGGCGCGCAGGTGCGCCTGGACGGCACGGCCACCGGCATCCCCGGCCCGTACCGGCTGGTCGCGGAGCTGCCGCTGCTCGACCTCGCGGTGCCGGCGCGCTTCCCGCTGGTCTGCATCCCGGTGCTGGGCATCCTGCTCGCCCTCTCCCTGGACCGCCTCCGCGCCGCCGCAGGGACCGAACCACGGGCGGGCGGGGTGCCGGTGCGGCTGCTCTGGGGCGGGGCGGTGGCCGCCGCGCTGCTGCCGCTGTTCCCCACCCCGATCCGGACCGTGCCGGCCTGGCCGGTGCCGGCCTTCGTGGCCGAGGGCGGCTGGCGCGCGTACGTCCCGCCGGGTCGGACCGTGGTGCCGGTGCCGCCGGTGACCGGCGCCGGGGTCAGCCCGGCGATGCTCTGGTCGGCCCGCACCGGGCTGGCCTTCCCGTCGCCGGGCGGCTACTTCATCGGCCCCCGGGCCGCCGACGACCCGGCCGCCCGCTGGGGCGCGCCGGATCGTCCCACGGCCGTGCTGCTGCGCCGGGCGGCGGAGACCGGCGAGGTGCCGGCGGTCACCGACGCCGACCGCCGGCGCGCGGTGGAGGACCTGCGCCACTGGCGCGCCGCCGTGGTGGTCCAGGGTGGACTGCGCCACGGCGACCCGGTCCGGCGTACGGTCGAGGCGCTGCTCGGCCCCGGCCGCGAGGTCGCGGGCGCCTACGTCTGGGACGTGCGCCCGCTGGTGGGGTGACGGGTCAGCCGACCAGGGGACGGACGTCCCAGAGCCAGACGTCGTCGACGCGCTGCGGCGGGCCGATCAGCGCGGTCATCAGCTCCCGGAGGACCGCCTCGCGCGGGTGCGCGCCGAGGACGACCACGGACGCCTTCCAGAAGCGCAGGTCCTCGACCGCCTGGCGCCGGTTCTCGTCGGTGAGCGGGGGCACCTCGCCGGAGTCCATCGTGGTGTAGACCAGGGTGCTGGTCGGCCGGTTCGGCGCGCCGAAGACGCCCTCGCCCAGCTCGTTCGGCCCGATGAAGTAGCCGCCGGGGATGGGGAACGCGTGCTGCGTCAGGGCGCTCCAGCGCAGCGTGGGCAGGCCGTGCACGTTGCTCGGGATCGGCACGGGCACCAGGGTCCGGCCCGCCGGCACGTACGGGCGCCAGCCGCCGGCGGTGATGAAGTGCGGCGGGGGCTCGACGGGCTGCGCCGGCAGCGGGCGGGGGACGAGCGGCAGGACGGCGAGCGCGACGGCCGCGTACCCGACCGGCCGGAGCCAACGGCGGCGCGGCCCGGAGGCACCGGCGGTGTCGTCGCCGGAGCGCGGGGCCGGGACCGGCGAACGGCCGGCGCCGGCCACCGCGTCCCAGGCCAGGGCGAGCAGCACGCCGACGGCCGCCCCCACCACCAGGGCCAGCCGGGTCGGCATCATCATCTCGACCAGCGGCAGGTCGTCGGGAATGTAGGACCACGGGCCGTCCGTCTCGGTCTCCACCCCGTTCAGGCGCACCTTCGGGCCGATCGAGGCCACGGTGAAGACCACCACCAGCACCGCCACGATCCGGGCCGCGAGCGAGCGGCGGACCAGCAGCACCAGCGCCACCAGCGACAGCAGCACCAGCGGCCAGCCGAACCAGGTGTTCTGCTCGGTCAGCCCGATGGTCTGCTCCACCGCCTCGTCCCCGGCGACGGTGTCCCGGGCGAAGGTGACGAAGGCCGCCAGGTCCTCGCCCCAGTTGTGGAACACCCCGCCCTGCAGGCCCCGGTAGGACTGCGGGCCGTTGAACTGGAACCAGATCGGGTAGGCGGTCAGCAGCAGGGCCAACCCGCCGCCCACGCCGAGCGCGGCGGCGAAGGTGCCGGCCACCGCCCGCGTCCGCGCCGGCCGCATGACCGCGTACGCGACCACGGCGACCAGGCAGGCCAGCGCGGTCAGCAGCAGCATCTCCTCGTTGATGAAGATCTGGTACGCCACCAGCAGGCCGAGCACGACACCGTTGCGCCGCCACCGGCCGCGCTCGCCCAGTCGGAACACCCGCAGCACGATCAGCGGCAGCAGGAAGTTCGAGACGAAGTTGGGCTGACCGTTGGCGTGGTGCACGATGCCGGGCGCGAAGCCGAGGAACGCGCCGCCGACGAAGGCCGCCGCCCGGGAGCGCACCAGGTGCCGCGACAGCACCCAGTACGACGTGCCGGCCGTCGCGGCCAGCGCGGCGCCCAGGTAGAGCGCGTACATGACCTGTGGGCCGAGGAGCATGGTCAGCGGCGCCAGCGGCAGCGTCACCCCGAGCAGCGAGGTGTTCGCCATCATGTTCACCCCGTCCGGGGCGTTCTGGCGGGCGGTGAACAGCGGGTTCTCCAGGTGCCGCATCGAGTACGCGCCGTGCGAGAAGAGCCACTCGAACCAACTGTGGTCGGTGGGCAGGTGCGACGACACCCGGTTCTGCACGTCCACCCAGTAGTTCAGGCACACGAGAACGCCGAGCAGGACATAGGCTCCGATGGCCAGTACGTCGGCGCGGGCCGGCCGCCGTCGGGGCCGCCGCGACGGCTCGGCCGCGACGGGCGCGGAGACGGAGTTCAGCGAGGGGTCTACCACCGGCACAGCCACGACGCGCCATCGTACAGGCGCGGATGCGTCGCTTTTGCCGGGCCGGTGCCTCCCCGGCCGGTTTGCCGGTCCGTGGCGGGGGTGTGACGGGGAGGACAGCGCGTGACGGTCATCGACCTCGGCGAGCGGCGGGACGTCCCGCCGCCGGTCGACCCCGGGCCGGGTCGCACCGTCCGCCGCTGGGTGCCCGCCCTCGTCGCCCTGCTCTGCCTGGCCGTGCTGACCGCCGCCGCGCCACGGCCCGCGCCGCCGCCCGGCGCCGTCATCCCGGCCCGTCCGGACGCCGACGTCGCCGTCGCGGGCGACCTGCTGCTGGTGGTCGACCGGACCGGGCCCGACGCGGCGAGCGGCCCGGGCCCGGCGCCCCGGGTGGCCGCTTACCAACTGCCCTCGGGCCGTCCACTGTGGCAGCTGCCGCTGACCGGGCCGGTGAGCCCCGTCCCCGTCGTGCGCGTCGGCGACGTGGTGGTGCTCGTCATGCCCGAGGAGCCGGCGGGGCCGCAGGTCGTCGGGCTCGCCGCCGCCGACGGCGCGGTGCGCTGGCGCGTCGACGGGCAGCTGTACGGCGCCACGCCGGCCGGAAACCTGCTCGTGTGGGGGGTCGCCGGCGCCGGGCCGGGCACGCCCGCGCTGCGGTCGGTCGAGGCCGCCACCGGTACGGTCCGCTGGGCGCTGCGGCTGTCCCCGGAGGCCCTGCACTGGTCGGCCCGGGACGGCCGGGTGACGCTGCTGACGGTGCTCGACGGCAGGCGGCTGGAGCTGCGCGACCCGGACTCGGGCGCCCTCCGGCACGCGGCGGCCCTGCCCGCCACGGCCGAGCCGCCCGAGGTGCTCGGGGTCACCGACGACCTGGTCCTGGTGTCCGAGGGGCCCGGTGTGCTCTCCGCCTACGACACCGCCGCCCTGCGCCGGCGGTGGAGCGTGCCGCGCGGCCCGTCCGCCCGGGCGTACGCCTTCGGGTGCGGCGTGGTGATCTGTGTCGAGGACGGCGGGCGCGGCATGCGGCTGCTCGACCCCGCCACCGGCAGCGCCCGCTGGCGCGCCGACGACTGGCCGCTGCTGACTCCCCTGGGTGATCGGCTGCTGGCTGCTGGCTATCCGCGCGGCGGTGTGGCGGAACACGTGCTGCTCGACGCGGCGACCGGTCGCCCGGTGCGGGAGCTGGGCCGCTGGCAGTTGGGTGACCTGGCGCCCTGGAAGGACCGCGCGATCCTGCACCGCCGGCAGCGGGACGGGCGCGTCCTGATCGCCCGGCTCGACGGGCGGGGGGACGGCGTCCGGGTGCTGGCGGCCCTGCACGGCGTGGTCGGGGCGTGCGGCGCGTACGGGTCGTTCGTCCTCTGCCGCCGGGAGGGCGGCGCGTACGGGGTCTGGGAGCTGCCCGGATGACCGGCGGGAAGGGGCGGGCATGACGCTGATCGACCTCGGCGAGCTGCGCGACGAGCCGGACGGCGAGACCCGGCTGCCCCGCCCGCCCCTGGCCGTCGGCCGGCCGCTGCGGATCACGCTGGTGCTCGCGCTGCTCGTGGCCACCCTGGCGGGCGCCGCGCCGGCACCGGAGCGGTTCTCGTTCGTCGTGCCGGCCCGCCTCGGGTCCGAGGCGTTCCTCGACGGCGGCTGGCTCTACGTGGTCGAGCGGGCCGAGGACGAGCCCGGGGGGACCGTCGACGTGCGCGCCTACGCCCTGCCCGCGCGGACCCCCGCCGACGGCCGGGCGCCGGCTCCCCTGTGGCGCGCCCGCGTCCCGGCAGCGGGGCGGTTCTGGCAGGTGCAGTCCGTGCCCGGGGTGGTGCTCTTCTCGGTCACCAGGGAGCAGACCCTCGGCGAGACGGTCGCCCTGGATCCCGCCACCGGCCGGGAACGCTGGCGGCAACCCGGCCACCCCTGGCCGGACCTGGCCGGAACGCTGCTGGTGCAGACCGCCGACTCCGTCCGGTCGGTGGACCCGGTCTCCGGACGGGCGCTCTGGTCGGTGCGGACGCCGCCGGAGGGGGCGCACTTCGGCGTCCGCGACGGGCTGATCGCGCGGATCGTGCTACTCATGGCCGACGGGAGGGCGGAGGTGCGCGACCCCCGCTCGGGCGACCTGCTGCACGCGGCGGACCTGCGCCCCGACCGGCAGCCCGCGTTCGGTCAGACGGTCGTCACCGACGACCTGTTGCTGGTCGTCCAGCCGCAGGCCGGCGTGGTGACCGCGTACGGGCTGGACGGGCTGCGGCCGCGGTGGGAGACGCGCGTGCCGCTGGTCGAGCACGTCATCGACTGCGGCGAGCTGCTCTGCGCCGCCGGGCAGACCGGGGAGCTCCGCGCGCTCGACCCGGCCACCGGCGCGGTCCGCTGGACCGCCGAGGGGCGGATGGGGGTGCTGTCCGGGCGCGAGGGGCGGCTCCTGGCACTCGCGCCGGGGTCGACCGGGGAGCGGTTCAGCGTGCTCGACGCGGCGACCGGTCGGCAGGTCGCCGACCTGGGCACGTGGCAGCTGATGCCGTGGCAGGACGCCGACCGGCTCCTCGCCGTGCGGCCGGCCGCATTCGGCGGCGGACTGGTGGTCGGCGAGCTGGACGTCGTGGCCGGCCGGTCCCGGGTGGTCGACGTGCTCAGGGACGCCTCCGGGGACTGCCGGGGCGGCACGGGCACGGTGCTGTGCCGGCTGCGCACCGGCGAGTACGGCGTCTGGCGGTTCCGCGGCTGAGCCTCGGCGCGCCGCGTGGCCGTCCGGCCCGCGTCGCCGGGTCACCCGTCGGGCTGGCCCGGGTGCCGGGTCACCAGTTGGGCTGGACAGGTGCCGGGGGCAGCGGCACGCCGGGCGGCCGGAGCACGTACGCCACCCCGCCGCTGCCGGCCTGCCAGGCGGCCTCGAACCGGTCCCGGTCGACGGTCCGGCGCACCCCGTCGTCGTCCGGGGCGTACGGGTCGTTGAGCACGGGCGCGCCGGTGTCGGTGAAGCCCACCAGCACCAACAGGTGCCCGGCGGTGTCGTAGTCCAGACCCGGCACCTGGCCGGCGGTGAACGCGGCAGAGACGATCAGCGGGATGCCGGCCGCCACGAACGCCTCCGCCTCGGCCAGCGAGCGCAGCCGGGTGACGAACGCGTCCACCCCGTGCAGCCCGGCGTACGCGGTGTTGAACGGCCAGTTGCCGGCCCCGGCGTAGGCGTGGTCGTAGCAGTGCCGGGCGGCGTGCACCACCACCGGGCGGGGGCCGGCCGGGGTCACCCAGGCGTACCGGTCCGGGGCGGGGGCGGCGTCCCAGAAGGCGAGCACCATCGACGTGCAGGTGGGGCTGCACCAGGAGTCCCCGCCGCCGCCCCACTGCGGGTGCGCGCCGGCGTGCAGCCGCTGCGAGTATCGCGGCACGTCCAGCACGCTGCCCCAGGCGGCCGGCGTTCGTGCGGCGACCTCGGCCGGGGCGGCCGGGGCGACTCCGGCGGGCCGGGCGTCCGCGTCGGGCGGGGCCGCCACGGACGGTGGACCCTCGGCCGCCGGCCGGGTCGGCGCGGCTGCGGCGCGCGGTGCGGGGGTGACCGCCCCGACCGCGGCTTCGGCGCGCGGTGCGGAGGCGACGGCCCCGACCGTGCGCAGCACCGGCATGCCGCCGGCGTCGGCGTCCGCCGGCCGGAGCAGGGTCACCCGGGCCTGCCAGCCGGTGACCGTCGCGCCCGTGACCAGCAGGGTGTCCGTGTCCACCCGGGCGTCGGCGTCGCGCTGGCCGGGCACGGAGGTGCGGCGGAACGCCTCGTCGTCGGCGGCCCAGTCGGCGAGGACGTACCAGCCGGTGGCCGGGGCGTCGTCGTGCCAGCCGCGCAGCTCCACCCGCAGCCAGCAGCCGCCCGGGGTCTGCCCGGTCCACGAGGGCACCACGTCGCGGACGGCGAAGCCGGCCGGCACGGGCGGCGAGGTCCAGCTGCCCGCGGCGTACCGGCGGGTGCGGCCGTCGGCGTCGGTGTGGCCGAGCCGGTCGACCGGGTCGGCCAGTTCGAGCCCCCAGGGGACGGCGCGCAGCCCGGCCAGGACGCCCCGGTCCGCGTCGTCCGGCAGACGGAAGCCCCGGTAAACGACGTCCCGCCCGGCCGCCGGCGCCGCGTCGGTCATGCGTCTCCCCGTCCGTCGCGAAGGTTGATGCCGAAAGCATCGCGTACGACGAAGGTTTTCTGCAACGGTGGCCGGCCCGGACGGCGGGTGCGGCCCGGGTTGGCGGCCCGCACTAGGTTGTCGGGTGGTCAGGGCGCGAGGAGGCCGGGATGCGGGTACTGGTGGTCGAGGACGAGCGCAACCTCGCCGACGCGATCGTGCGGGGGCTGCGTAAGCGGGGCATGGCGGTGGACGTCGCCTACGACGGTGACAGCGGCCACGAGATGGCGTTCGTCACCCGTTACGACGTGGTGGTGCTGGACCGGGACCTGCCCGGCGTGCACGGCGACCAGATCTGCGCGGACCTGGCGGCCTCCGGCGCGCTCACCCGCGTGTTGATGCTGACCGCCAGCGGCACCGTCGCCGACCGCGTCGAGGGGTTGCAGCTCGGCGCCGACGACTACCTGCCCAAGCCGTTCGCCTTCGACGAGTTGGTCGCCCGGGTGCAGGCGCTCGGCCGGCGGGCCACCCCGGCCGCGCCGCCGGTGCTGGAACTCGCCGATCTGGTGCTCGACCCGGCCCGCCGGGTCGCGACCCGGGGCGGGCAGCCGGTCGACCTGACCAACAAGGAGTTCGGCGTGCTCTGCGAGCTGCTCAAGGCGCGCGGCGCGGTGGTCTCCAGCGAGGAGCTGCTGGAGCGGGTCTGGGACGCCAACACCGACCCGTTCACCACCATCGTCCGGGTCACCGTGATGACGCTGCGCAAGAAGCTGGGCGACCCCCCGCTGATCGAGACGGTGGTCGGCGCCGGCTACCGCACGGCGGAGGGGGCCCGGTGAGCGCGAGGAGTGAGCCGGTTCTGCGAGCCCCGCAGTCGCGAACGGAGGTGGCCCGGTGAGCGCGAGGAGTGAGCCGGTTCTGCGAGCCCCGCAGTCGCGAACGAAGGTGGCACGGTGAGCGCGAGGAGTGAGCCGGGTTTGCGAGCCCCGCAGTCGCGATCGGAGGTGGCCCGGTGAGCGCGAGGAGTGAGCCGGTTCTGCGGGCCCCGCAGTCCAAACCGAAGGACCCGGCCGTGCGGAGGCGTCTGCGGCCCACCCTGCGGCTGCGGCTGACCCTGCTCAACGGCGTGCTGCTGGTCGGCGCCGGGGCGATCCTGGTGCTGCTGGCCTGGCTGCTGGTCCGCGACGCGCTGCGCCCGACCGACGAGTTGCTCCCCGGCACGACCGTGGTGCTGGCCGACGGGCAGTCGCTGGACGCCGCGCAGTGGCAGCGGCAACTGGTCGACGCCGCCAGCACGGAGCTGCTGGTCAAGGGCCTGGTGGCGCTGCTGGCGATCAGCGTCGTCGGGGTGGCCGGGGCGTACGCGGTGGCCGGGCGGGCGCTGCGCCCGCTGCACCAGGTCACCGCCACCGCCCGGCGGCTCGGCGAGACCACCCTGGACCAGCGGATCGGCTACTCCGGCGCCGACGACGAGGTGGCCGAGCTGGCGAAGACGTTCGACGCGATGCTGGACCGGATCGCCGCCGCGTTCGAGGCGCAGAAGCGCTTCGTCGCCAACGCCTCGCACGAGCTGCGCACCCCCCTCGCCGTGATGCGTACCGAGATCGACGTGACGCTCAGCGACGACGAGGCGGACACCGCCGAGTACCGCCGGATGGCCACCGTCGTGCGGGACGCCTCCGAGCGGGCCAACAGTCTGGTCGACGCCCTGCTGGTGCTGGCCCGCAGCGAGGCCCAGGCGGGCCGCCGGCTCGGCCGCCGCACCGAGAGCGACCTCGCCGCCGGCACCGCCAACGCCCTGTCGGCCGTACGACGGGAGGTGGAGCGGATCGGGTTGCGGGTGCAGACGTCGCTGGAGTCCGCGCCGGTGGTCGGCGATCCCGGGCTGCTGGACCGGTTGGCCGGCAACCTGATCGAGAACGCGGTGCGGTACAACCACCTGCACGGCCGGCTCTGGGTGCGTACGGGCTCGGACGGGTGCCGGTCCTGGCTGGTGGTGGGCAACACCGGCTTCGAGGTGGACCAGGCCGACGTGCCGGGCCTGTTCGAGCCGTTCCGGCGCGGCGGCCGGGAGCGCACCGGCGCGCGCGGCTCGGGCCTCGGGCTCTCCATCGTCCGGGCGGTCTGCGACGCGCACGGCGGCACGGTCAGGGTGATCGCCCAGCCCGGCGGCGGGCTGGAGGTCACGGTGACCCTGCCGGCGGCGGAGGCCGCCCCGGCGGTGACCGCCGAGGAACCGGCCGCCGGGCGGTGACGCGGCACCGGGGGTTGCGAGGCGGGCCGGCCCGATGAAAGGATCATGGTGTCAGCCCGACATCCGGAGGGGGGTGCGTCGAATGTTCACCGTCATGATCTCCGCGCCCCGTCTCGCCGGCTGACCCTCACGCACGCGGGGCGCCTCCATCCGTAGCGGAGGAACCCGTGTATCCACGGATCCACAACGTCAGTTTCGATTGTCACGACACCTACGCCCTGTCCGGCTTCTGGTCGGCGGTGCTCGGCTACGCCCGGCACGCCGACGACGCACCGGGCGACCCGGAGGCGGTCCTGCTGCCGCCGGGCGGTGACACCACCCCGAGCGTGTTCTTCCAGCAGGTGCCCGAGGCCAAGACGGTCAAGAACCGGGTGCACGTCTGCCTGCAACCGGCCGGTCGGACCCGCGACCAGGAGGTCGAGCGGGTGCTCGGGCTCGGCGCGGTCCTGGTGGACGACCAGCGGCGCGCCGACGGTACGGGCTGGGTGGTGCTCGCCGACCCGGAGGGCAACGAGTTCTGCGTCCTGCGCGGCGCGGCGGAGCGGGCGGGTGCGTCGACAGAGGAGGAACACCAGTGAGCGCGACCATCCACAACATCGGCATCGACTGCCGCGACACGTACGCCCTGGCCGGCTTCTGGGCGCAGGTCTTCGACTGCCCCAGGCAGCCGGACGACTTCCCCGGCGACCCGGAGGCCATGCTGCTGCCCCCGGGGGGCCCGGAGGTGCTCTTCCTGGCCGTGCCCGAGGGCAAGACGGTGAAGAACCGCCTGCACCTCGACCTGGAACCCGCCGACCGGACCCGGGACGAGGAGGTGGCTCGGCTGCTGGGCATCGGCGCCACCCACGTCTCCGACAACATCCGCCCGGACGGTTCGGGCTGGGTGGTGCTCGCCGACCCGGAGGGCAACGAGTTCTGCGTGCTGCGCAGCGCCGCCGAGCGGGCGGCCGCGGCGGGCTGACGCGGCAAGCTGACGCGACAGGGGCCCGTCACCGGTGGTGACGGGCCCCTGGCTGCCAGACGGTCAGTACTTCTGCTCGATCTGGCCGCGGATGGCGACGAACTCCGCCGCCGCGGCGGCCGAGGACGAGAAGAACATCACGATGATCCCGACGCTGCCGTGGTCGGCCCACGCGCAGACGCCCAGCGGCACGTCGGCGGACTCGCCGTCGCCGCACCTGGCCTCGCCGCCGTTCGGGCCCGGGGCGATGTTCGTCAGCCTCTTGACCTTCAGCTCGCTGGAGATTCCCTTGACCGCGTCGTCGAGCTCACGCTCGGGGTTGAGCACGAAGGTGGAGGCCGCGACCACCATGACCATGTCGCGCTCGTCGGCGCTGCCGTAGAAGGCGCCGGCCACGCCCGTCGCCTGGGGCACCGAGGTCTTCAGTTCCCGCACCATGTCGTCGGCCAGCTTCTTCAGCGTCGGCTCGGTGCTCTGCGGGCGGCCCGCGAGGGTCTCCGGCGTGACGACCCGGATCCGGGGGGTGGAACTGGTCTCCGGGGACGGGGCGGCCTCCGACGACGGCGCGGCGCTCGGCGTGGCGCTCGACGCCGGGGTCGCCGTCGGCGTCGGGTTCACGACCGGGGTGTCGTTGTCGGAGAGGGCGACGTAGCCCACGGCGCCCCCGCCGAGGCAGAGCACCAGCAGCCCGACGATGCCCAGGGTCAGGACCAGGTTGAGGTGCGACCGCGCGGGCCCGCCACCCGGCTGGGGCGCGCCGGCGTACTGCGGCGGGTAGCCGGCGTACGGGGCGGGTGGGAAGCCCTCCTGCGGCGTGACGGGATATCCGCCGTACGGCTGGGTGGGGTACGGGGCCGCGGGGGAGCCGGAGGCCGGCGCGGCGGACCAGCCGCCGTGGTGCGGCGGCTGCCCGCCCGCCGGCGGCCAGCCCTCCGCCGGCGGCACGGGGTAGCTGTCCGGCTGCGGCGGGTGGAAGTAGTGGGTGTCGTGCTCATGCTGCCCGGACCAGGGATCGACCGGCGGTGAGGACATGGATCAGCTCCAGGCGACGTTGCGAACGCGTGATCGTAGCCAGCCACCGCTGCGTCCCGCTATCCCCTTCCCGACCAGGCGGGCCGCGACGACGGTCGCGGTGGCCGCCACCATCCAAGCTGGACGGGGCGACCACCGCGAACGCGGGGGAGCGGGGTGGACTCAGGCGGGCAGGCTGGCGACCCCGCGCGGCAGGAACCGCTGGCCGGTGACCCGCTCCGAGGTGCCGGTCCGGTCCAGGTACGGCGTGACGCCGCCCAGGTGGAACGGCCAGCCGGCGCCGAGGATCATGCACAGGTCGATGTCCTGCGCCTCGGCGACGACGCCCTCGTCGAGCATGAGCCGGATCTCCTGGGCCAGCGCGTCGAGCGCGTTCTGGCGCACCTGCTCGGCGGTGAGCGGCTGGTCGCCGACCACCAGCAGCTTCGCCACCTCGTCGTTGACTTGGTCGTCGACGACGATCGGCTGACCGGAGTCGGCGATCCGCTTGAGGTTCTCGCTGACCCCGAACCGGTCCGGGAATGCGGCGTGCAGGGTGCCGCCCACGTGGTACGCGACGGCCGGCCCGACGAGCTGGAGCAGGGCGAGCGGGCGCATCGGCAGGCCCAGCGGGTCCAGCGCGCTGTTCGCCACGTCCAGCGGGGTGCCGGCGTCGACGGCCGCGAAGACGGTGCCCAGGAAGCGGGTGAGCAGCCGGTTGACCACGAACGCCGGCGCGTCCTTCACCAGCACCGAGGACTTCTTGAGCTGCTTGCCGACCGCGAAGGCGGTGGCGAGGGTGGCGTCGTCCGTCCGCTCGCCCCGGACGATCTCCAGCAGCGGCATCATGGCGACCGGGTTGAAGAAGTGGAAGCCGACCACCCGCTCCGGGTGCTCCAGCTCGGCCGCCATCGCGGTGACCGACAGCGACGAGGTGTTCGTCGCCAGTACGGCCTCCGGCTTGACGATCTTCTCCAGCTCGGCCCAGACCTGCTTCTTGACGTTCAGGTCCTCGAAGACCGCCTCGATGACGAAGTCGGCGTCCGCGAAGACGCCCTTGTCGACCGAGCCGCTGACCAGGCCGTACAGCTTGGCGGCGGTGCCCTTGTCCATCCGGCCCTTGCTGACGGCCTTCTCGATCTGGGTGTGCACGTAGCCGACGCCCTTGTCCACCCGGGCCTGGTCCAGGTCGGTCAGCACCACCGGCACCTGGAGGCGGCGGGCGAAGAGCAGGGCGAGCTGGCTGGCCATCAGGCCGGCGCCGACGATGCCGACCTTGGTGACCGGGCGGGCCAGGCCCTTGTCCGGCGCGCCGGCCGGCCGCTTGGCCCGCCGCTGCACCAGGTCGAAGGCGTACAGGCCGCTGCGCAGCTCCTCGGAGAAGACCAGGTCCGCCAGGGCCTCGTCCTCGGCGGCGGTGCCGGTCGCGAAGTCGGCGTCCTTCGCCGTCTCCAGCAGGTCCAGCGCCTTGTACGCGGCCGGCACCGCGCCGTGCAGCCGCTGGTCCAGGGTCGACCGGGCGAAGTAGAGCACGCCCGCCCACATGTCCTTGTCGATCTCGGGGCGGGTCACGGTGACCTCGCCGCGGACCACGCCGGCGGCCCACTCCAGGGACCGCTCCAGGAAGTCCGCCGGCTCCAGCAGCACGTCCGCGATGCCCATCTCGGCGGCCTGCTTCGGCTTGAGCATCTTGTTCTGCATCAGCGGGTTCTGGATGACCACCTGGGTCGCCGCCGGGATGCCGATCAGGTTCGGCAGCAGCTGGGTGCCGCCCCAGCCGGGGACCAGGCCGAGGGAGACCTCGGGCAGGGCCAGCGCCGCGGCGCCGCCGGAGAGCGTCCGGTAGTGGCAGTGCAGGGCCAGCTCCAGGCCGCCGCCCATCGCCGCGCCGTTGACGAAGGCGAAGGTCGGGATCTCGCTGTCCCGGAGCCGGGCGAAGACCCGGTGGCCGAGCCGGCCGATCTCCAGGGCCTGCTCGCGGTCGGCGAGCTGCGGGAGGCTGGTGAGGTCCGCGCCCACGCAGAAGACGTACGGCTTGCCGGTGACCGCGATGAACGCCGGGTTCGCCGCCACGGCGGCGGTGATCGCCTCGTCCAGGCTGGTCAGGCCGCCCGGGCCGAAGCTGTTCGGCTTGGTGTGGTCGAAGCCGTTGTCCAGGGTGATCAGGGCGGCCGGCCGGTCCAGCCCCGGTACGTTCACCGAGCGCAGCAGCGCCTTGGTGACAACCTCGTTCGGTGCGGCGAGGCTCACTTGTCTCCACCCTCCCAGTGCGGGTTCTCCCAGATCACGGTGCCGCCCATGCCGATGCCGATGCACATGGCGGTGAGGCCGTAGCGGACCTCCGGGTGCTCGGCGAACTGCCGGGCGAGCTGCGTCATCAGCCGCACGCCCGAGGAGGCGAGCGGGTGACCGATGGCGATCGCGCCGCCCCACGGGTTGACCCGGGGGTCGTCGTCGGCGATGCCGAAGTGGTCGAGGAAGGCGAGCACCTGCACGGCGAACGCCTCGTTCAGCTCGAACAGGCCGATGTCGTCGATGGTCAGACCGGCGAGGCGCAGCGCCTTCTCGGTCGACGGGATCGGGCCGACGCCCATCACCTCGGGCTCGACGCCGACGAAGCCGAACGAGACCAGCCGCATGGCGACCGGCAGGCCCAGCTCGCGGGCGACGTCCTCGGAGGCGAGCAGGCTGGCGGTGGCGCCGTCGTTCAGGCCGGCCGCGTTGCCCGCGGTGACCTTGCCGTGCGGGCGGAACGGGGTCTTCAGGGTGGCGAGCTTCTCCAGCGAGGTGTCCCGGGGCGCCTCGTCCACCGTGGCCAGGCCCCAGCCGCCGTCGGCGTCGCGGATCGCCATCGGCACCAGGTCGTCCTGGAGCTTGCCGTTGGCGTACGCCTTGGCGGTCTTCTGCTGCGAGGCGAGCGCGAAGGCGTCGGTGCGCTCCTTGGTGATGTGCGGGACGCGGTCGTGCAGGTTCTCCGCGGTCGCGCCCATGACCAGCGCGGACGGGTCGACCAGCTTCTCGGCGACGATCCGCGGGTTGGGGTCGACGCCCTCGCCCATCGGGTGGCGGCCCATGTGCTCGACGCCCCCGGCGATGGCGACGTCGTACGCGCCCATGGCGATGCCGCTGGCGACGGTGGTCACCGCGGTCATCGCGCCGGCACACATCCGGTCGATCGCGAAACCGGGGACGGTCTTGGGCAGGCCGGCCAGCAGGGCGGCCGTCCGACCGATGGTCAAGCCCTGGTCGCCGATCTGGGTGGTGGCGGCGATGGCGACCTCCTCGACCCGCTCCGGCGGCAGCTGCGGGTTGCGGCGCAGCAGTTCGCGGATGCAGCGGATCACCAGGTCGTCGGCGCGGGTGTTGGCGTACATGCCACCCGCCTTGCCGAAGGGGGTGCGGACGCCGTCGACGAAGACGACATCCCGGACTTCACGGGGCACTGGAGCCTCCTTTTCGACCATGATTCGGCCTCCGCGCCGCCAGGCGGCACGACGGACCGAACGAAGGTCGCCGGCACGGGCGTGTTCCTCCGGATGCTACTCGTCAGTAACCACCGCCGGCACCCACCCCCATGTGGCCAACCCCACACCCACCCCACCCCACCCCACCCGGTGCCCGGTGCGCGCGTTGATCATGAGGTTGTTGTCTCGACACGCCGGGGGGCGGCGATAACAACTTCATGATCAACGGTGCGGGGGCGGGGTGGTTAGGGGGACGGGGGTGGGTCGGTGAGGGCCTCGGTGAGGTCGGGGAGGAGGAGGTTGATCTGCCACTCGCGGGCGTTGAAGCCGCGCAGCGTCTCCGCCACGGTCTCCTCGGTGACCTCCTCCGGAGGGACCCAGGCCAGGCGGCGGATCGAGTCGGGGGTGATCAGGTTCTCCGGGGGCAGGCGGTGCGCCCCGGCGATCCGGACCACCACCTCCCGGCACCGGGCCAGCCGGGCCGCCGCCACCGGGTCCCGCTCGGCCCAGCGGTGCGGCGGCGGGGGACCCTCGACCGTCGGGGCGACCGGCAGCGCGTCCTCCGGCAGTTGCCGGGCGTCGTCCAGCGCCGCCAGCCAGGTGCGGGCCAGCCGCCGCACCGAGCGGCCGCCGAATCCGGGCAGGGTGAGCAGGGTCTTCTCGTCCTTCGGGTCCAGCTCGGCCGCCGCGACGATGGCCGAGTCCGGCAGCACCCGCCCCGGGGCGGCGTCCCGTCGGGCCGCGATCTGGTCCCGGGCGTACCAGAGGGAGCGCACGCGCGCCTGCGCGCGCGCCCCGCGCACCCGGTGGATGCCGGAGGTGCGGCGCCACGGCTCGGCGCGGACCCGGGGCGGCCGGGCGCCGGTGCGCACCAGCGCGGCGAACTCCTCCGCCGCCCAGGCGGACTTGCCCTGCCGGGTCAGCTCCTCGTCGAGCGCGTCGCGCAGGTCGACCAGCATCTCCACGTCCAGCGCCGCGTAGGTGAGCCAGGACTCCGGGAGTGGGCGGCTCGACCAGTCGGCTGCCGAATGGTGCTTCTCCAGGCTGTAGCCGAGTAGCTGCTCGGTCAGCGCGGCCAGGCCGACCCGCTCGAACCCGGCCAGCCGGGCGGCCAGTTCGGTGTCGAAGAGCCGGCGCGGGCGCAGCCCCACCTCGTCCAGGCAGGGCAGGTCCTGGCTGGCCGCGTGGAGCACCCACTCGGCCTCGCCGATCACCTCGTCGAGGGCGCTCAGGTCGGGCAGCGGCAGCGGGTCGATCAACGCCGTGCCGGAGCCGGCCCGGCGCAGCTGCACGAGGTATGCCCGCTGGCTGTAGCGGTAGCCCGAGGCCCGCTCGGCGTCCAGGGCGACCGGGCCGGTGCCGGCGGCGAAGCGGGCCACGACCTCGGCGAGCTCGGCCGGCGTGGCCGCCGGCTGGGGTGTGCCCTCGCGCGGGGCGGTCAGCGGAACGGGCCCGTCGGCGTTCGGTTCGGTTCCCGCGTCCTCCGGCTCCGGCCGGGCCGACGGCGGGTGGTGCGCTTCGTTTCCCGTACGGCTTTCGGCGGCCCGACGGCGCAGGGGTGGTTCGTCGGTCACCTGACAACCCTAGTGCGCGACGCGATCCGGCGGGTGCAGCCGGTCCGGTGCGTGTCGATCGGACGGTCGGCCGGGTCCTGCCCCAGCCGGACATCGGGGAAGACAAACCCCTTTCGCGCAGGTACGGTCCATCGAGCCGTTTGCGCCGGTACGGCATCATCAGGCCCCGGGACACCGCGGGGCGGCTACGGGGAGGGCAAGGCGATCATGACTGCTGGCTACGGGTCGGCGGACACGGGTCCGGCGGGGCCGGGCGACGGGAGCTACCGGCCGGGGCCGCTGCCGCCCCGGATCGAGCCGCCCGCGCCGGCGTACCCGCAGAACGTCCCGGGGCAGGCCCCCGCCGCGCCGCCGCGGACGACCTGGTCACCGCCGCAGCAACAGGGCCAGTGGGGTGCCGCCCCGGTCGCCCCCGCCGGCTGGGGGCAGGGTGGCGCGCCGTCCGCCGCCCCGACGGCCCCCGGCGGCCCGACGTCCGCCGGAGCCGCCCCGGGCGCCGGCTGGCCTCGCGCCGCCGGGCAGGCGTCCCCGGGCGCCCCCGGGCAGCCGCCGGCCGCCGGGCAGCCGCCCGTGCCCGGCCAACCGCCGGCCGCCGGGCCGGCCCAGCCGTACCCCGCCGGTCCCGTCCAGGCGGGCGTCGCGCCGGCCTCCCGGGGCCGCTGGCTGACCGTCACCGCGCTCGTGCTCGCCAGCCTGCTGGCCGTGGTGACGGGCGTGCAGGCGTACCAGATCCACCGACTCTCGGACCGGCTCGGCGACACCGACCGCCGGCTGGACGCGGCGCAGGCGGGCGACGGGACCCGGCTCGACGGGCTGGAGGGCCGGGCCGAGGCGCTGGAGAAGCAGGCGGGCGCCGCGTTCAACCCGGAGGCCGTCGCCAGCGCGGTGCTGCCCAGCGTGTTCCGGGTCCGGGCCGGCAACTCCACCGGCACGGCGTTCGCCATCGGCAAGCCGGCTGCCGGCGGGGGCACCAACCTGTTCACGAACTACCACGTGGTGGAGTCGGTCTGGGAGGCCGGCGAGCGGGAGGTCTTCCTGGAGCGCACCGACCAGCGCTTCCCGGCGACCATCGTCAGGGTCGACGAGGCGAACGACGTCGCCCACCTGCGGACCACCGGCAAGTTCACCGGCCTGGTCGCCGCGCCGGCCGCCGTGAAGTCCGGGCAGCAGATCGTCGTCGTCGGCGCGCCGCTCGGCCTGGAGGACAGCGTCACCACCGGCGTGGTGAGCGCCTTCCGCGAGGCGGGCGGCGGCCAGGGTCCCGTCATCCAGTTCGACGCCCCGATCAACCCCGGCAACTCCGGCGGCCCGGTGATCAACGGCAGCAAGCAGGTGGTCGGCATCGCCACCGCCAAGGCCCGCGACGCCGAGGGGATCGGCCTCGCCGTGCCGATCAAGGTCGCCTGCGACGGTTTCAAGATCTGCTGACCCGGTCAGCACCCGACCCGTACCCACCCGGCCCGGCGGACCATGCTCCCCGGACCAGCTCACGTGGAGGAAGAACGACATGTCCCAGCCACCGACCGGGCCGGGCGGCTACCCGCCGTACCCGCCGCAGCCGCCGGCCGCGCCCGGTCAGCCGCCGTCGGGCGGCGCCCCGCACGGCACCACCTACGGCACCCCCCGCCAGCACAACCCCGAGCAGGCCGTGCCGCAGCAGTACGGCGCCCAGCCCGCCGGGCCCGCCGGTTACCCGCAGTCCGCGCCGCCGGCCGGGCCCGCCGGTTACCCGCAGTCCGCGCCGCCGGCCGGGTCCGCCGGTTACCCGCAGTCCGCGCCGCCTGCCGGGCCCTCCGGTTACCCGCAGTCCGCTCCGCCGGCCGGGTCCGGCTACGCCCCGGCGGGCACGCCGGCTGCCGCGCCCCAGGCCGGCCAGGTCTCCGTCCCGCCCGCCTTCGGGCAGCCGATGTCCGTGCCCCCCGCGTCCGGGCCGGCGTACGGGCAGCCGATGTCCGGCCCGCCCGGGGCCACCCCGCCCTTCGGCGCCCCCGCGCCGGGTGCCGGCAAGAGCCGCAAGGTGCTGGTCCTGGCCGTGGTGGCCGGGCTGCTCTTCGTCCTGGGCGGGGTGATGACCGGCCTGTTCGTCAGCACGAGCAGCGAGCTGGACCGCACCGAGAAGAAGATGGCCAGCGAGGTCAGCCAGCGCGACGGCACCATCGCGGCCAACGGCAAGGAGATCGAGAAGCTCAAGGCCGACCTGCAGACGGTGAAGGACAAGCTGGACGACACCGAGCAGGACCTCACCGGCACCCGCAACGACCGGGACGAGCAGGCCCGGCAGAAGAAGGTCATCGCCAACTGCCTCGACAAGCTCACCACCGCGCTCGGGGCGGCGGCGGCCGGCAACAAGGCGGCCTACGACAAGGCCGTCCAGGGCATGGACAAGATCTGCAACGAGGCCGAGAAGTATCTGTGAGGTGACCCGTCGCGGGGTCAGGCCGCGCCGGCGGGGCGACGCTCCGGCAGCGCGGTCACCCCGGGCGGGGGCAGCCCGGCGGTCGAGGCCAGCAGCGCGCACCAGGCGAGCAGATGCGGGGCGAGGTCGTCGTCGACCGGCGTCCAGGAGGCGCGGATCTCGATGTCGCCGGCCGCGGGCGGCCCGGCCAGGTCGCCGAACCGGGTCGACATGGTCTGGGTGATCGTGCCGCCGATCGCGGTGTGACCGGCGTCCTGCGCGTCCAGGGCGTCGGTCAGCCACGTCCAGCCCACTCCGGGCAGCAGCGGGTCGGCGGCCAGGTCGACCTCCAGCTCCGCCGTCACGTAGGTGACCAGCCGCAGGGTGCCCCGCCAGGCCTCGTGCCCGGCCGGGTCGTGCAGCAGGATGAGCCGCCCGGAGGCCACCTCGTCGCCGTCGCGCACGACGGTGGCGGAGAGCGCGAAGGCGTACGGGGCGAGGCGCTGCGGCGCGCCGACCTCCTCCAGCACGATCTCCGACCGGGGTGCCGCGGACCGCAGCCCGGCGACCGCGCGGGCGAAGGTCTCCGGGAGCGCGATCGGGGGGGCCATGCCGGCAGCCTATGCCCGGCAACCCGCCGCCGCCGGAAACGGCACGCCGGGAGCGGCCCTCCCGCGGCCCGCGTGCGACGGCCCGGCGGGCCGGGGAAGCCCCGCCGGAGGCGCCTCCGTCGCGGCAAGCTGACGGGGGTCACAAAAGGCGGCGCTGCCCGCTGCCGCGAGCGTGCCGCGTGGCACGATGGCCGCGATGACCACCACCACGACGGGCGACGACGCCCGAGACGAAGACACCCGCTCCGGCGGACCGGTTGACTCGCCCTTCGTCCGGGCCTGCCGGCGTCGGCCCGTCCCGCACACCCCGGTCTGGTTCATGCGGCAGGCCGGCCGGTCGCTGCCGGAGTACCGCGAGATCCGGGCCAACGTGGCGATGCTGGAGTCCTGCCGCCGCCCCGAGCTGGTCACCGAGATCACCCTCCAGCCGGTACGCCGGCACGGGGTGGACGCCGCGATCCTGTTCAGCGACATCGTCGTGCCGGTCGCCGCCGCCGGGGTGGACCTGGACATCGTGCCCGGCACCGGCCCCGTGGTGGCCGAGCCGGTGCGCACCCTGCCCGACGTGGAACGGATCCGGCCGATCACCCGCGACGACGTCTCCTACGTGGACGAGGCGGTCCGGCTGCTGGTCGCCGAGCTGGGCGACACCCCGCTGATCGGTTTCGCCGGCGCGCCGTTCACCCTGGCCAGCTACCTGGTCGAGGGCGGCCCGTCGCGCACCCACGCGAAGACCAAGGCCCTCATGTACGGCCAGCCGGAGCTGTGGCACGCGCTCTGCCGCCGGCTGGCCGAGGTGACGCTGGAGTTCCTGCGGGTCCAGGTGGCCGCCGGGGTCTCCGTGGTGCAGCTCTTCGACTCGTGGGCCGGCGCGCTGTCCGAGGCCGACTACCGCCGCTTCGTGCTGCCGCACTCCGCCGCGGTGCTCGCGGGGCTGGCCGACGCGGGCGTGCCCCGGATCCACTTCGGGGTGGGCACCGGCGAGCTGCTCGGCGCGATGGGCGAGGCCGGCGCCGACGTGGTCGGCGTCGACTGGCGTACGCCGCTGGACGTGGCGACCCGCCGGATCGGCCCGGACAAGGCCGTGCAGGGCAACCTCGACCCGTGCGTGCTGCTCGCGCCGTGGCCGGTCGTCGAGGGCGAGGTGCGGCGGATCCTGGAGCAGGGCAGGGCCGCGCCCGGGCACGTGTTCAACCTGGGGCACGGCGTGCTGCCGGAGACCGACCCCGACGTGCTGACCCGGGTGGTGGCCCTGGTGCACGAGCTGTCCGCCCAGCCAACGGACCGGGGCTGAGCGGCATGCGGGCGTCGTGGCGGGTGGCGGTGGTCGGCGGCGGGATCGCCGGGCTGGCCGCCGCGGTCCGGTTGCGTGACCGCGCCCCCGCCGACACCGAGATCACCGTGTACGAGCAGTCCGGCGCGCTCGGCGGCAAGCTGCGCACCGGCGAGCTGGCCGGTTCGGTGGTGGAGTTCGGGGCGGAGTCGTTCCTGATGCGCGACCCGGCCGGGGGCGAGTCCGCCGCCGTGGCCCTGGTCCGCCGGCTCGGCCTGGGCGAACAGATCGTGCACCCCACGGTCGGGCAGGCCGCGCTGGTGGTCGACGGCGCGCTGCGCCCGATCCCGGGCGGCACGCTGGTGGGCGTACCGGGGGATCTGGAGCGGGTGACCACGGTCGCGCGCCCGGCGGCGGACGCCGACGTCGACGCCGGCCGGCCGCTGCTCGGCGCGGACGACGACGTCTCGGTCGGCGCGCTGGTCCGGGCCCGGTTCGGCGACGAGGTGGCCGACCGGCTGGTCGACCCGATGCTCGGTGGCGTCTACGCCGGCCGGGCCGACGACCTGTCCCTGGTGGCGACCATGCCGGCGCTGGCCCGGGCCGCCCGGGTGGAGCACACCCTGGTGGGGGCGGTGCGCGCCGCGCAGGCCGCCGCTCCCCGGGCGCCGGGTACGCCGGTCTTCGGCACCCTGGCCGGTGGGCTCAGCACGCTGGTCCGGGCCGCGGCGGCGGCGAGCGGGGCGACGATCCGGCGGGACGCGGCCGTGCGCGGGCTGACCCCGACCGGGGCGGGGTGGCGGCTGACGGTCGGCCCGACCCGCGACCCGGAGCTGGTCGACGTCGACGCCGTGGTGCTGGCCGTGCCGGCCCGGCCGGCGGCGCGGCTGCTCGGCGGTCCGGCGCCGGCGGCGGCCGAGCGCGTCGGCGAACTGGACTACGCCAGCGTCGCGCTGGTCACCCTCGTGCTGCCCGAGCCGGAACTGCCCGAGCTGTCCGGCTTCCTGGTGCCCAACACCGAGGGGCTGCTGATCAAGGCGTCGACCTTCTTCACCACGAAGTGGGGGCACCTGCGCCGGGCGGACGGGCTGGCGCTGGTCCGCGCCTCCGTCGGCCGGTACGGCGAGGAGCGGCAGGTGCAGCGCACCGACGAGGACCTGGTCGCCACCGTGCACCGGGAGTTGTCGGCGGTGCTCGGCGTGCCGCTGCCCACCCCGGTCGCCGGGCACGTGCAGCGCTGGGGCGGGTCGCTGCCGCAGTACACCCCGGGTCACGCCGACCGGGTGGCCGCCGCGCGGGCGGTCCTGCGGGCGCACCACCCGACGCTCGTCCTGGCCGGCGCCGGGTACGACGGCGTCGGTATCCCGGTCTGCGTCCGCTCCGGCGAGACGGCGGCCGAAGAGATCATCACAGCACTGGGAGGATCGGGGACATGACCGAGCAGACCAACGCGGCCCGGCTGCGGGAGCTCAACGCCAGCATCCGCTACACCATGTGGTCGGTGTACCGGGCCAGCAGCCCGCTCCCGTCGCTGCGCGAGAACGTCACCGGCGAGGTCGAGACCCTCTTCGAGGAACTGGCCGGCAAGGACGTGGTCGTCCGCGGCACGTACGACGTCTCGGGCCTGCGCGCCGACGCGGACCTGCTGATCTGGTGGCACGCCGCCTCCAGCGACGCCCTCCAGGACGCGTACCTGCGGTTCCGTCGCACCACCCTGGGGCGGGCGCTCACCCCGGTCTGGTCCCAGATGGCCCTGCACCGGCCGGCGGAGTTCAACAAGAGCCACATCCCGGCGTTCCTCGCCGGCGAGGAGGCCCGCTCGTACGTGTGCGTCTACCCGTTCGTCCGCTCCTACGAGTGGTACCTGCTGCCGGACGCCGAGCGGCGCGAGCTGCTCGCGGAGCACGGCAAGTTGGCCCGCGGCTACCCCGACGTGCGGGCCAACACGGTGGCCTCGTTCGCGCTCGGCGACTACGAGTGGATGCTGGCGTTCGAGGCCGACGAGCTGCACCGGATCGTCGACCTGATGCGCGACCTGCGGGCAGCCGGCGCCCGCCGGCACGTGCGGGAGGAGATCCCCTTCTACACCGGCCGCCGCCGCTCGGTCGCCGACATCGTCAACGGCCTCGTCTGACGTAGGGCCCGAGACCCGCCCGCACCGCACTGTCGAGCTGCCCCGCCGGGTGGGGCGGGTGGGTCGCTGCCCGCGCTCCGCCCGGAGCGACCCTGACGGAGCGTGGGTGCGGCCGGCGGTGAGTCGTGGGCGGCTGCCATATCTCTATCGTTCCCAGTCGATGCCTTCCCGGCGCATCGGGGTGTGCGGGATGCCGTCCTCGACGTAGCCGGGGCCGCTGACGGCGAAGCCGTGCCGGGCGTAGAAGTCGACCAGGTGGGACTGGGCCTCCAGCACGCACGGGCGGTCGCCGACGACCTCCAGTGCCGCCGTCATCAGCCGGCCGGCGTGCCCGCCGCCGCGCGCCCGCGGCGTGACCACCACCCGCCCGATCCGCGCCACGCCGCCCGGGTCGGCGAGGATCCGCAGGTACGCTGCCGGCGCGCCGTCGTCGTCGAGCCACAGGTGTCGGGTGCCGGGCTCGACGTCCCGCCCGTCGAGTTCCGGGTACGGGCACGCCTGCTCGACCACGAACACGTCGATCCGGAGCCGGAGCAGGTCGTGGAAGGTGCGGGCATCCAGGTCGGCGAACGTGGCGACCCGGACCGGAAGGTTCTGCTGCGGCATGCAGGCGATGGTAGATCGACTCACGGCGTGCGCGTGTCGCCGAGTGACTCCAGCAGGGTCCGCAGGGTGTCCGCGAGGGTGTCGCGCTGCGCCGTGGTGAGCGCGGCGAGCAGCCGGTCCTCGGTGGCGACGTGGTCGGGCAGGACCCGGTCGATGAGCGCCAGCCCCTCGTCGGTGAGGCCGACCTGCACCGCGCGGCCGTCGGTGTCGCTGCGGGTGCGGGTCACCAGGTTGCGCGCCTCTAGCCGGTCGAGCCGCTGGGTGACGGCGCCGGAGGTGACCATCGACGAGTGCATCAGCTGGGTCGGGGTCAGCCGGTGGGGCGGGTCGCTGCGGCGCAGCGTGGCGAGCACGTCGAAGGACGCGGAGTCGAGGCCGTGTGCACTGAACGTGCGGTGCAGTTCCGCCCCGGCGAGCCGGGAGAGTCGGGACAGGCGACCGAACACCCCCATCGGGGAGGCGTCCAGATCCGGTCGTTGGGCGGCCCATTGCTCCAGTACCCGGTCGACGTGATCGGCCATCCGCCCACCCTAGCAGCGGTGCCTTAGTGGTGAGGTAGTTCACGGCGGACGTCGCGGGAATTACCTTAGCGCTCAGCTAAATTATCTCAGTGCTAAAGAACCGGACGCTCGTCCTCGGCGTGACCGCGCTGGCCCCGGCGATCTGGGGGACCACCTATCTCGTCACCACCGAGCTGCTGCCCCCGCAGCGCCCGCTGCTGGCCGCGGTGGTGCGTGCCCTTCCCGCCGGTCTCCTCCTGGTCGCGGTCACCCGGCAACTGCCCAGGGGTGCGTGGTGGTGGCGGGCGGCGGTGCTCGGCGCCCTGAACATCGGCTTCTTCTTCGCGCTGTTGTTCGTCGCCGCGTACCGGCTTCCGGGCGGGGTCGCCGCGACCGTCGGTGCGGTGCAGCCGCTCCTGGTCGCCGCGCTCTCCGCCGGCGTGCTCGGCGACCGGCTGACCCCGCGTACCGTCCTCGCCGGGGCCGCGGGGGTTGCCGGGGTCGGGCTGCTGGTGCTGCGGGCGGACGCCCGCCTCGACGGCGTCGGCGTCGCCGCCGCGCTCGGCGGCGCGGTCGTGATGGCCGGCGGCGTGGTGCTCAGCAAGCGGTGGTCGTCGCCCGCGCCGCTGCTGGCCACCACGGGTTGGCAGCTCGCCGCCGGCGGCCTGCTGCTCCTTCCGGTCGCCGTGCTGGTCGAGGGTCCCCCGCCGGCGGTGCTGACAGCCGGGAACCTGATCGGGTACGGCTACCTCACGCTCGTCGGCTCCGCCCTCGCCTACGCCCTCTGGTTCCGTGGCATCCGCGCCCTCACGCCCACCACCATCACCTTCCTCGGCCTGCTCAGCCCGCTCGTGGCGACGGCGTTGGGCTGGCTCGTGCTCGCCCAGGAGCTCACCCCGGCGCAGCTCTCGGGCGGGCTGGTCGTCCTCGCCGCCATCGTCGTGCAGTCCCGGGCGTCCCGCCCGGCCCGATCCCCGCGTCGCATCACCCCGTCGGCGGCGGCCCCCCGGTGAGACTCGCGTCAGGAGGGACGGGCGCCCACCGCGTCGCGGATCTCGGCGCCCTGGGCGCCCTCCTCGGCGCGCGCGCAGTGCGCGCAGCAGAAGAACCGACCGGACACCTCCACCCCGTGCCCGACGATCTTGATCTGGCAGTGCTCGCAGATCGGCGCCATCTTGTGCACGGCGCACTCGAAGCAGTCGAAGGTGTGCACGTCGCCGCTGACGGTTCGCACCTCGAACGCCATCCAGTAGTCGTTACCGCAGACCTCGCAGGTTGCCACGACATAACCCCCCGAAACAGGACACGTTTTCCCAAGCCTGCGGTACGGGCGCGGGCCCGGTGGCCGAAACGGTCGAGCTGGTCGGGTTCGGCGGCGTGTCGCCCCCGGCGTGTCGGCCGTTGTACGGGGTGACCGCGCACGACCGGAGGAACGACGAAATGATCAAGCGGAACAAGCTCTTCGGCAACCAGACCCGGGTCACGTTCAGCCTGCCCCGCGACACCCCGCCCGGCGCCGTCAGCGTGGTCGGCTGCTTCAACGGCTGGGAGCCGGGGCGGCACGAACTGGTCCCGCGCCGCGACGGCACCCGTACGGTCACCGTGCGGCTCGGCCCGGGCGAGTACCGCTTCCGCTATCTCGCCAGCGGTGGCGTGTGGCTGGACGACGACTCCGCCGACCGGATCGACGAGCGGGGCGGCCTGCTGTTGCTGTGAGGGGCGGGGAGCTGAAGGTCATCGATGTTTTTATCGACAGGAGTCTTTACTGTTAAGAAGGTTTAATTTATGTTGGGTGGCACCTCACCAGCCCCGAAGTCCGAAGGAGCTGCCACCATGCGCCGAAGAATCACGGTCCCGCTCGTGGCGACGGGCGCCGTCGTCTCCACCCTGGCCGTCGCGGCGCCAGCCCAGGCCCACGGCTACGTGTCGGGGCCGCCGAGCCGCCAGGCGCTCTGCGCCCAGGGCCGGGTCCCGGACTGCGGACAGATCAAGTACGAGCCGCAGAGCGTGGAGGGCCCGAAGGGGCTGCGCAGCTGCCACGCCGGGATCGCCCACTTCGCCGTCCTGAACGACGACAGCCGGGGCTGGCCCGCCACCGCGGTCGGCTCCTCGGTGACCTTCACCTGGACCAACACCGCCCGGCACGCCACCAGCAACTGGGAGTACTTCGTCGGTGACACCCGGGTGGCGGTCTTCGACGGCGGTGGGCGGCAGCCCGGGGCCACCGTCTCGCACACCGTCAACCTGAGCGGCTGGTCCGGACGGCAGAAGGTGCTCGCCGTGTGGAACATCGCGGACACCGCCAACGCGTTCTACTCCTGCGTCGACCTCCAGGTCGGCGGCGGTCCGTCGCCCACGCCGAGCCCGACGCCGCCGGCCCCGTCGCCCACCCCGACCCCCACCGCCTCCCCGACCACCCCTCCCGCCCCGGGCGGCAGCTGGACGGCGGGCCGGGCGTACCAGGCCGGCGACCAGGTCACCTACGGCGGGCTGACGTACCGCTGCCGGCAGGCACACACCGCGATCCCCGGCTGGGAACCGCCCCACGTGCCGGCGCTCTGGACCCAGGTCTGACCGTACGGGTGCGGCCCGCCCCCGGCGCCCGCCGCACCCGTCACCACCCCGGATCGGAGTACGCCATGCGACGGCTGCGCACGGTCGCCCTGCTCGCCGCCCTGCTGCTGGCATCCGGCTGCGGCGCGGGGACACCCCCGACGCCGCCCGCGCCCGCAACGACCGCGACGACCGCGGCCACCGGGAGCGCGCTGAGCGGGCTGGACGTGGTCTTCCTGACCACCATGGCGGCGCACACCGAGCAGACGCTGGAGATGGTGCGGCTCGGCCGGGACCGGGTGACCGACCGGAAGCTGCGCACCCTGGTCGCCGCCATCGAGGTCACCGAGTCCGACGAGCTTGCCACGATGCGCGGCTGGCTGCGGGAGGCCGGGCCCGCCGGGACGGCCCACCGGCACGACCACGACCACGGGACCACCGTAGGAGACCTGGCACGCCTGCGGGCCGCCCCGGACGGCGAGGTCGACCACGTCCTGCTCGACGTGCTCGGCGCACACCAGGGCGCGGCGGCCGACCTGGCCCGGGCGCACCTGGCGGTCGGCAGCGACCCGAGGGTGCGCGACCTCGCCGGACGCGTCGAGCGCTCGCGTACGGCCGAGGTCTCGCTCCTGGCCGGGCTGGCGGCGGCCCGGCGCTGACCCGGCGGCCCGGGGTCGGGGTCGCCCGGCCGCGCGACCCAGCGGTGCGCCCCCGCCTCAGGCGTCGGTGCGCGGCTCCAGTCGGATGGAGACCGAGTTGACGCAGTGCCGGGTGTCCCTGGGGGTGAAGCCCTCACCCCGGAACACGTGACCGAGGTGGCTGTCGCACCGGGCACAGCGGATCTCGGTGCGGCTCATCCCCAGGCTGCGGTCCTCGATCTCCTTGACCGCGCCGGGGATGGCGTCGTCGAAGCTGGGCCACCCGCAGTGCGAGTCGAACTTCGTGTCGCTCGGGAAGAGTTCCGCGCCGCAGGCCCGGCAGCGATAGATCCCCGGCGTCTTCGTGTCGACGTACTCGCCGGTCCACGGGCGCTCGGTGCCGGCCTCCCGCAGCACCCGGAACTCCTCGGGGCTGAGCCGGACCCGCCACTCTTCCTCGGTGCGGGGCAGTTCGCTCTCGTGAAGACTCACCCGCCAACGGTACGCCGGACGTCGGGGGTGTGGCATATGGTCGCGCAATGGGTGGCACGAAGGCCGCGGCCGAAGAGATCGAGGTGGCCGGGCACACCGTACGGCTGACCAGCCCGGAGCGGGTCGTCTTCCCGCAGCGCGGCTTCACCAAGGCCGACGTCTTCCACTACTACGTCGCCGTGGGCGACGGCATCATGCGCGCACTGCGCGACCGTCCCACCACGTTGCAGCGCTTCCCCGAGGGCGTCGAGGGGGAGATGTTCTTCCAGAAGCGGGTGCCGACCCGGGGCGTGCCGCCGTGGGTGCGCACGGCCACCATCAGCTTCCCGAGCGGCCGCAGCGCGGCCGAGCTCTGCCCGGCCGACCTGGCCCACGTGGCCTGGGCCGCCCAGATGGGCACGATCGTGTTCCACCCGTGGCCGGTCCGCGCCGCCGACGTCGACCGCCCCGACGAGCTGCGCGTCGACCTCGACCCGCAGCCGGGCACCGACTTCGCCGACGCGGTCGCCGCCGCCGGCGAGCTGCGCGGGCTCCTCGACGAGCTGGGCGTCCCCGGCTGGCCGAAGACCTCGGGCGGTCGCGGCGTGCACGTCTACCTGCGGATCGCGCCACGCTGGACGTTCACCGAGGTGCGCCGGGCCACCATCGCGCTCGCCCGCGAGCTGGAGCGGCGCCGGCCGGAGCTGGTCACCACCGCCTGGTGGAAGGAGCAGCGGGGCACCCGCGTCTTCGTCGACTACAACCAGATGGCCCGGGACCGCACGATCGCCTGCGCGTACTCGCTGCGGGCCAACGCCCGGGCCACCGTCTCCACCCCCGTCACCTGGGACGAGCTGCCCGACGTCGACCCGGACGACTTCGACCTGCGCAGCGTCCCGGCCCGGCTGGCCGAACGCGGCGACCCGCACGCCGGCATCGACGACGCGGCGTGGGACATCACCCCGCTGCTGGAGTGGGCCGATCGGGACGCCGCCGCCGGCCAGGGCGACATGCCGTACCCGCCGGACCACCCCAAGATGCCCGGCGAGCCGAAGCGGGTGCAGCCCTCCAAGGACCGCGACCGCCCCCGCTGACCGGCCCGCGCCGGCTCTCGTGCTGCCGCCCGGGCGGCGTTGGCCGTCACCGCCGGTCGGCATACGCCTCCACGGCCTCCTTGGCCGAGCGCAGGTCCGCGCCGGTCGCCTTCCGGTACGCGGCGATCGCCTTGATCTTGTCGCCCCGGGCCAGGTGTTCGCGGACCCCCGGCGGCACGGGCGCGGCGTCCACCACGCCCAGGTGGTCCATCACCAGCGTGAGCCGGCGCTCGATCTCGGCGAGCCGGTACGCGGTCCGCGCCTGCTCGGCCCTGCCCGGCACCTGGGCGGCGAGCAGCGCGACGACGGCGACCACGAGCACGGTGAGGACGATCTCCATCCGGCGATCGAAGCACAGCGCCGCCATCCCGTCCGCCCCGCGCCCCGACGATGGACCGCCGCCGATCGGGTAACGATCAAGTAACGGGCGCGAACCTTTCCCGGACCGTCACCCCTCTCCCTGATCGTCGGCCCGACACCGGGCCAGGGGAGGGCATCGGATGAAGCTGGTGTGGAGGCGGGCCCACGAGGCGCGCGGGCTGCTGCTCGCGGCGGTGGTCGCGGCCCTGGTGGCGGTCGCGTTGGTCACCGGCCTCTCCGACTACAACCGCCGGGCCGTCGAGGCCGGCCAGCGCACCCTGCTCACCGGGGCGTCCTTCGAGGAGCGCAGCATCCTGGTCAGCGGTGCGGCCGGCCGGGACGCGACCGAGTTCGCCACCCGGGACCGGGCGGTCCGCGACGGCTTCGCCGCCGGTCTCGGCGGTGCGCCGATCACCGTCGACGCCGCCCGCTACGGCGGTGGCCGTGAGCTGACCGGCGACCTCGGCCCGGTGGTCCGGGAGGACGACGACCCGGTCTTCGCCAGCCTCGCGACCCTCGACGACCTGCCCCGCCACGCGGAGTTGGTCGGCGGCGCGTGGCCCGTCCCCGGGGCGTCCCCCGTGCAGGTGACGTTGCCGGAGAAGGTCGCCAGCGCGCTCGGGATGGCCATCGGCGACCGGGTGCCGATGCTGGACCGCAGGTCCGAGCGGACCAGCGAGGTGGTGCTCGTCGGGACGTGGCGCCCGCGCGACGCGGCCGACCCGTACTGGCTGCTGGCCCCCGGGGTGGGCGCCGGCAGCGCGGCGGACTCCGGCACCTCGTACGGGCCCTTCGTGCTGGACCGGGCCGACTTCGTCGCGACCTACCCGGGCGCGGTGTCGGCGTCCTGGGTGGTCGAGCCGGACCTCGCGGCCGTGGCCCGCGCCGGCCGGCTGCTCGACGTGCGGGCGGCGCTGAGCGCTGCCGTCGCCGAGGTGCCCGAGGCGGCCGGGCTGGGCTCCTCGGCCCAGACCGTCACGGCGATCGACCGGCTGCTCGACCGCGTCGCCCGGGCCGACCTGGTCGGGCGTTCCTCGCTGGCCACCCCGCTGCTGCTGATCGTGGTCCTCGGCGGGTACGCGCTGGTGCTGGTCGCCGCCCTGCTGCACGAGGACCGGCGGGGCCAGACCGCCCTGCTCCGGGCCCGCGGCGCCGCCCGGCGGCAACTGGCCGGCCTGGCGGCCCGGGAGGCGGCGCTGGTCGTCCTGCCCGCCGGCGTGCTGGGGCCCCTGATCGCCGGCGAGGCGCTGCGGCACGTGGGCACCGACGGCGCCGCCCCGTTGGCGCTCTCCCCCGAGAACACCACGCTGGTCTGGGCCGCCGCGGCCGCCACCGCCGCCGGCTGCCTGGTCGCGATGGTCGTCCCGACGCTGCGGGGGGCCGGCACGTACGTCGCCGACATGGCGGCCCGGTCCCGTCCCACCCGCGCCGCGACCGTCCAACGGGCCAGCCTCGACCTGGTGCTGGTCGGCTTCGCGGTGCTGGCCTGGACGCAGCTGCGCCAGTACTCCTCGCCGGTCACCGGGGCCGGCGGGCGGCTCGGGGTCGACCCGCTGCTGGTCGCCGCGCCGACGCTGGGCGTGCTCGCCGGCGCGGTCGTGGCGCTGCGGCTGCTGCCGCCAGCGACCCGGTTCGCCGAGCGGTTCGTCGACCGCCGGCCGTGGACGGCGACGATGTTCGGCATGTGGCAGGCCGGCCGGCGCCCGCACGCCGGCCCGGTGCTGCTGCTCGCCCTCGCCGTCGGCGGCAGCACCCTGGCCTGGTCGCTGGTGACGACGGGGGAGCGGTCGCAGGCCGACCAGGCCGAGCACACCGTCGGCGCCGACCTGCGGGTCGTCGAGCGCACCGGCGCGGCGCCCGACGACCGGGCCGGTCAGGTCGGCGCGCTGCCCGGCGTTGACGGGGTGCTGCCGGCCTGGCGGGACGAGATCCGCCTCGGCCGCGACGACCTGCCGACGACGGTGGTGAGCCTGGACGCCGCGGGCGCGGCCGGCGTGCTGCGGCTCAACGAGCGACTGGCCGACGAGCCGGTGCCGGCGCTGCTGGACCGGCTGACCCGGGCGCGCGGCGCGCCGGCCGGCATGGACCTGCCCGCGGGCACCCGCTCCCTCACCGGCACGGTGCGTACGCCCGTGCGGGGCGCCGTCACGCCGCACCAGATCGGTCTCTGGGTGCTGCTGACCCGGGCGGACGGGCTGGCCTTCCGGCTTCCGGCGGGCAGCAGCGGCAGCGACGGCCGGCCGGTGCCGTTCACCGTCGCCGTCCCCGACGGGGCGGGCACCCTGCGGCTGTCCGGATTCGAGATCGACGCGGGGGACGCGCGCGGGCGGGCGTACCGCCTGGAGGTGTCGGACCTGCGGCTGGTCGGCGCCGACGGCGCGGCCCGACCGGCGTCGCTGGCCGGCGGGTGGGTGGCCGTCGACGGCCAGGGCAAGCCGGCCGGCGCGGCGGTCGAGGCCACCGGCCTGGTCGCCGAGCGGGAGGTCGAATACCTGGCGGGCGGCCGGTACGCGTTCCAGCCGTCGAGCCGCTTCGCGGTCGTGCCGGCCGGCGAGAACCGGCCGGTGCCCGCGCTGATGACCCCGGCGGTACGCGACGCGCTGAGCCTGAAGACCGGGGACACGGTCAACCTCGTGCTGTCCGGCGCGACGCTGCCGGTCACGCTGGTCGGCGAGCTGGACGCGGTGCCGTCCACGGCCGGCGAGGGCGTGCTGCTGGACCTGTCGGCGGCGACGGACTGGCTGATCCGGGACCGGGGCGCCATCCGGCCGGTCGCGGAGTGGTGGCTGGGCACCGACGGCGACGGCCACGTCGAGGCGGCCCGTGGGGCGGCCGAACTGGCCGGCACCACGCTGCTCGACCGGCGGGAGGTGGCCGAGCGGGCCGCCGGCGACCCGTACTGGCAGGGGGCCCGCACCGGGCTGCTCGCCGCCGCGCTCGGCTCGGTGCTGCTGGCGCTGGTCGGCCTGGTCGTCGACGTCTGGGCGACCGCCCGGCACCGGCTGGGGGAGTTCGCCGTGCTGCACACGCTCGGCGCCAGCCCCCGGCTGCTGGCCCGGGCGCTGCTGGCCGAGCAGACCTTCCTGGCCGGCATCGGGGTCGGGGTCGGCCTGCTGCTGGGCGCCGCGGTCGGCGCGACCATGGCCCCGCTGGTCATCCTCACGCCGTCCGCAGGTCGGCCGGTGCCGGAGGCCGCCTTCGTGGTGCCCTGGCTGCCCATCGGCCTGACCGCGCTCGGCCTGCTGCTGGCGGCACTCGCCTTCAGCGCGTTCATCGCCCTCGGCATCCGGCAGCGGGTGGCCGTGGCGCAGTTGCGGATCGGGGGAGACCGGTGACCGGGTGGAGCGTAGGGACGACCAGGAGCGGAGACGGGGCGTGGTGAGCATCGGGGCGGTCGCCCGACGCGTGCGGGCGTACGGCGGACAGTTCCTGCTCCTCGCGGCGCTGACGCTGGTCGCCACACTGGTGATCAGCGGCGTGCCCCGGGTCGTCAACGCGCACGCCGAGCAGGGACTACGGGCCCACCTGGGCGCAGTGCCGGCGCAGCAGCGGGACGTGACGTACTCGACGGGGCCGCTCCTCGCGAAGAGCGACGGCTATTCCCCGGTGGCCGCGCGTCAGCGCGACCTGGCGACGCTGGAGGCCGGGATGCCGCCGGTCGTGCGGGGGCTGGTCGAACAGCGGTGGTTCGCCGCGGAGACCCCGGCCAGCCGGGTGCGGGGCCCGGACCTGGCGGCGAAGAACCTCCTGGTCCACCTCGGCCTGCGCGCCGTGTCAGGGATCGAGACGGCCGGCACGCTGGTCGAGGGGCGCTGGCCGGCCGACGCGCCGGAGGACCAGCCGGTGCAGGTGGCGCTTGCCGCCGACGTCGCCGGCAAGCTGAACCTGCGGCTCGGCAGCCGGCTCACCATCGCCCCACCGGAGATGCCCGAACCCCTGCCCCCGGTCCGGGTCGCCGTGGTCGGTCTCTTCCAGCCCCGCGAGGCCGCCGACGGGTTCTGGGACGGACTGCCGCCGCTGCTGCGGGCCGTCGAACCGGTGGGCGACGGCGAACCTTTCATCGCCGTCGGGGTCGTCGACGGCGCCGTGCTGAACCGCCAGGCCGCCGACGGCTGGCTGATGTCGTTCAGTTGGCGCTACCGGCTGGGCGCCGACGGGATGGACGTCCGAGAGCTGGACCAGGTGATCGACGGACTTCAGCAGATGACCCGGGAGGCGGCCGGCCGCAACTTCGTCCAGGGGGTGGACATTCCGCTGCGAGAGTTCGCCGCCGAGGTGGACAGCGCCCGGACGGTGCTCGGGGTGATCGCCGCGGGCGTGCTGGCCACGCTGGCGGGGCTCGTCGTGCTGGCCGCCGGGCTGCTGGTGCGCCGACGCCGGGCGGAGTTCGTGCTGCTGCGCGCCCGGGGCGGGTCGGCCACCGCGAACGCGGGCCGTAGCCTGGCCGAGTCGCTGCTGGCGGTGCCGCCCGCCGCCGTACTCGGTTGGCTGCTCGGCGGCCTCGCCCCCGGAGCGCCCGGGCAGACCTGGTGGCTCGCGCTCGCCGCGACCGTCCTGGTGGTGTCGGCGCTGCCGGTGGCCACCCTCGCCGTCTCCACCGGCGGCACCGGGCGGCGCGACCTGGTCCGGTCGCGCCCCACCGCGCGTCGGCTCACGGTGGAGGCGGGCCTGCTGGTCCTCGCGGGTCTCGCGGTCGTGCTGCTGCGCCGCCGTGGCCTCACTCCCGGCGAGGTCGACCCGCTGCTGGTCTCGGTCCCGGTGCTGCTGGCCGTCGCCGCGGCGGTGGTCGCGATGCGGTTGTACCCGTGGCCGCTGCGGCTGGTCAGCCGGCTCGCCGCCCGCGCCCGGGGCAGCGTCGCCTTCCTCGGTACCGCCCGGGCCGGCCGGTCGGTCGTCGCCGTGCCGCTGGTGGTCGTCGTGCTGGCCATCGCGACGGCGGCGTTCTGCGCGGTGACGGCCGCCGGGATCGAGGCGAGCCGGGACCGGGCCGCCAGTCGGGCGGTCCCCGCCGACGCCCTGATCCTGGGGGAGCGGATCGCCCCGGACACGGGCGCCGAGTTGGAGCGGCTGCCGGGGGTGCGCGCCGCGAGCCCCGTGCTGCACGAGGCGGGCCAGCGCCTGACGAAGGACGCGGTCGGCACCGACACCAGGCTCGGCAGCGTCACCGTGCTCATGGTCGACGGCCCCGCCCTGGCCCGGATGGTCAGCCAGGCCGACGTCGACGTGACGGTACCCGCGGCGCTGCTCACCCCCGGCGGGGGAACCGGCCCGCTGCCCGCGGTGGTCTCCCCGACGGTCGCCGCCGAGTTGGCCGACGCCGGACTGGACGGCTCTGCCTTCGTCAGCGCCCAGGGCCAGCGGTACGAGTTCCGGGTCGCCGAGCGGGCGGAGAGCTTCCCGCTGCTGCGCGCGGGCAACAGCCGGTTCGTCATCCTGCCCTGGCAGTCGTTGCCCCGCCGGGACTACGCCGCCGTGCCGACGGGCTTCCTGGTCGTCGGCGACGGGCTGGACGCCGAGGCGCTGCGCCGGGTCGGCGACGCCGGGCAGTCCCGCTTCCAGACGGGCGGGACGATCACCGGCGGCGAGCGCCCGCGCGGCGTGGAGGTGCTGACCTTCGCGGACACCCGTCGGCAGGTGGGCGAGGGCGGCGCGAACGGGGTGCTCGCCTTCGGCTTCCTCGCCGGCGCGGCCGGCGGGACGGCGCTCGGCCTGCTCGCGATCGCCTTCACGGTGCTCGCCGGCGCCCGGGAGCGCGGCCAGGTGCTGTCCCGGCTGCGCACCCTCGGCCTGTCCCGGCGCCAGTGGCGCGGGCTGCTGGTGGTGGAACTGGCCCCGCTGGTGGGCGTCTCGGTGGTGACCGGCGCGCTGGTCGGCACGGTGTTGCCGCTGCTGCTCACCCCGGTGCTCGGCCTGTCCGCCTTCACCGACGGCGTGGAGGTCCAGGTGGCGTTCGAGCCCGGCCTGGCGGCGGGGGTCGTCGCGTTGGGGGCGGTCGCCCTCGGCTTCGCGGTCGCCGTCGAGGCCCTGAACAACCGCCGGATGCGCCTCGGCGAGGTGCTCCGGCTCGGAGAGGAGAGCTGACATGACCGCTACCGCGGAGACCACCGCCGTGCCGGACCTGGCCGCCCTGCAACAGCGGGCCGCCGAGCGTGCGGCGGAGCGGGCCGGTGGCCGGGACCTGTTGCGCGGGCACATCGTCTGCGACGGGCTGGTCCGGATCTTCAAGACCGAGGGGGTGGAGGTGGTCGCGCTGCAGGGGCTCGACCTGGTCATCGACCGGGGCGAGCTGGTGGCGATCGTGGGCGCCTCCGGTTCCGGCAAGTCGACCCTGCTGAACATCCTCTCCGGGCTGGACACCCCCACCGCCGGCATCGCCCGCGTGGGCGACTACGACCTGCTCAACCTCTCCGCACGGCGGAGACTGAGCTACCGGCGTGACATGGTGGGGTTCGTGTGGCAGCAGACCGGCCGCAACCTGCTGCCGTACCTGACCGCGCTGGAGAACGTCGAGCTGCCGATGCGGCTGGCCGGTCGGCGGGGCGGCCGGCAGGCCCACCGCGAGCGGGCCCGGGAACTGCTCGACCTGGTCGGCGTGGGCCACTGCGCCGACCGGCGGCCGGGGCAGCTCAGCGGCGGCGAGCAGCAGCGCTGCGCGGTGGCGGTGGCGGTGGCCAACGACCCCGAGGTGCTCTTCGCCGACGAGCCGACCGGTGAGCTGGACGAGGCGACCGGCGCCGAGGTGTTCGGGGCGCTGCGCACCATCAACGCCGAACTCGGCGTCACCATCGTGGTGGTCACCCACGACCACGCCGTGGCCACCCAGGTCCGCCGGACCGTCGCGATCCGCGACGGCCGGACCGCCTCCGAGGTACGCCGGACCGCGCGGATCGGCGCGGACGGCAGCACCGAGCTGGTCAGCGAGGAGTACGCCGTGCTCGACCGCACCGGCCGGATGCAGCTGCCGGCGTCGTTCGTCGACGCCCTGTCGCTGCGGGACCGGGTGCGGCTCAACCTGGAGCCGGACCACGTGGAGGTGCGGCCGGGCGACCGGGCGCGGGACGAGCGGGAGGCGACGCAGTGAGCGGGCCAGGAATCAGTCGGTACCGCGTGGCCGAGCCGGTCGGCCGCGCCGAGCGCAGCGGGGCGGGATCATGAGCGAGCGGGACGTGATGGCGGACGGCCGGTACGACGGGGCGACGGTCGACGGGCGCTCCGGCGGGACGGCGACGGACGGGCGGCCCGGACACGTCGCGCACGGGCGCTCCGGGGCCGTCGCGGACGGGCGGCCCGGCGGAAGCGTGGCGGGCGTCGCGGTCACCGACGAGGTGGTCCGGGTGGCGGAGGTCAGCCGCACGTTCGGCCGCGGTGAGCACGCGGTGCACGCCGTGCGGGAGGTGTCCTTCTCCGCCGGGCGGGGCGAGCTGGTCGCCGTACGGGGCCGCTCCGGGGCGGGCAAGACCACCCTGCTGAACCTGGTCGGCGGGCTGGACCGGCCCGACTCGGGCCGGGTGGTGGTGGCGGGGCACGACGTGACCGGGGCCGGCGAGCGGGAGCTGCTGGAGCTGCGCCGGGGCATCGTCGGTTTCGTGTTCCAGACCTTCGGGCTGGTGCCGATCCTCTCCGCCGCCGAGAACGTCGGCGTGCCGCTGCGGCTGGCGCGGGTGCCGGCGGCCGAGCGGGAGGAGCGGGTGGCGGTGCTGCTGGAGCTGGTCGGCCTGGGCGGGCACGCCGCGCAGCGGCCGTACGAGCTGTCGGGCGGGCAGCAGCAGCGGGTGGCGGTGGCCCGGGCCCTGGCCAACGAGCCCGACCTGCTGATCGCCGACGAGCCCACCGGCCAGCTCGACTCGGAGACCGGCCGCTCGATCATGGACCTGATCCGGGCGGTCGTGCACGCGCGGGGCATGACCGCGCTGGTCGCCACCCACGACCCGGCCCTGATCGACCTCGCCGACCGCGTCCTCACCCTCCGCGACGGCCGCCTGGTCGACGGCTGACCGGGGCGGGTCCGCACCGACGTGCGGTGCGGACCCCGGGTGCCGGCGATCAGGGCGAACGAGGCGACCGGGCGCCGAGCGCGTTGCGCACTCAGTCCCGGCAACGGCGCCGGTGGTAGGCCGCGGTGAGCGCGAGCAGCAGCGGACCCCAGAGCAGCAGCGGGGCGTAGCAGGCCACCAGCAGCGCCAACCCGCCCGGGGAGAAGCCAAACTCGCCGCCACGCAGGAGCACGCCGGTCGCGGCGTACCCCCAGATCAGGATGAGCGCGACGCCGCCCGCGGTGGCCGCGGTGACGGCGAACGACGGCGGCACCCGCCGGCCGCCGACCAGCGGCAGCCAGCGCGGGAAGGTCTCGCCCCACGGCCGGACCAGTCCGAGCGAGAGCAGCGCCAGCGCCTCCTGGACCACGCTCAGCGACAGGATGTAGACGACCTCCCAACCGCCGAGCCGGACCGGCTCGCCGTTCACGAGCACGCCGATCGGGACGCCGGCCACCAGCGCGACGCGCCACAGCCCCGACGGGAGGGTGACCAGGGGAATCAGCCGGGCGGTCCGCACCGCCCACCGCGGTGCCGGTCGTCCGTCCCGGACGTGACCTGACGGGGCGGGGGCGATGGCGGTGCTCATGACGGACTCCGTTCCTCGGCGGCTGCCGCTCCAGCCTCGCCGGCCGAGGACCGTCCGCCACCCCGCCAGTGGGTGAACCGACTCCCCGACGCGGGGGAGCGTTCCCGCGGTCCCGGGTCACCGTGCGGATAGCGGAAGGCGGGGGAGCGTCCCGGTCCGGGTCACCGTGCGGATCGCGGAAGGCGGGGGCCGGCGGGCCGGGCCCGAGGTCAGAGCGGAAGCTTCATGCCCTCGTGGCTGGCCACGAAGCCGAGGCCGAGGTAGAAGCGGTGGGCGTCGTGGCGGGTCTTGTCGGTGGTGAGCTGCACCAGGGCGCAGCCGCGCTGCTTCGCCTGGTCGACGGCCCAGGTCATCATCTGCCGGCCGAAGCCCCGCCCGCGCCGGTCCGAGCGGACGCGGACGGCCTCGACGAGCTGCCGCTCCGCGCCGTGCCGGCCGAGCCCGGGAATGTAGGTGAGCTGCATGCAGCCGACCACCTCACCGTCCGCGTCGGCCACGATGAGCTGGTTGCGCGGATCGGCGGCGATGTCGGCGAACGCCCTCTCGTACGCGTCGTCGACCTCCGTGAAGTCCCGGGACTTCCCGAGCACGTCGTCGGCGAGCAGGGCCAGCACGGCGGGCAGGTCGGCCCGGACCGCCTCCCGGAAGATCACGTCGCTCATGCCGCCAGCGTGACACAACGATGTGCGGCGATGCGGGGGCGGCGCTTGCCGGCACCGGGCAGCATGATGGCTCATGGACGTCCTGCTGCTGCCGTTCCGGTGGATCTACCGGGCACTGGTCTGGTTCGCCAACTCGCCCCGGACGTTGATCATCTCCTACCTGCTGATGATCGTGGTGGCCGGCGTCATCTACGGCCAGGTGGAGAACCGAACGGCGGCGGACGCGGTCTGGTGGGCGGTGGTGACCGCGTCCACCGTCGGGTACGGCGACATCTCACCGGTCAGCTGGCAGGGCCGGGCCCTCGCCGCGCTGCTCATCTCGACCATGGTGCTGCTGGTCATCCCGTTGATCACCGCGCACTTCGCCAGCCAGCTGATCGTCGACGACGACGCCTTCGAGCACGACGAGCAGGAGGAACTCAAGGCCGACGTTCGGCGGATGCGGGCGCTGCTGGAGGAGATCGCCGCGCGGCAGGGCATCGAGCTGCCCGACCTGCCGCCGGAGCGGCCGGTCAGCGGGCCGGGCAGCGCAGCCCCTCCCTGGGCACGGTCAGGTCGATCAGGTAGGCGTCGACCGCCTCGGTGATGCAGGAGGTCTGCGGGTAGGCGGTGTGCCCCTCACCCTCCCAGGTGAGCACCCGGCCGACGCCGAGCATCTCGGCCAGCTTGCCGGTCTGCTCGTAGGGCGTCGCCGGGTCGCCGGTGGTGCCCACCACCAGGATCGGCGGCGCCCCGTCGGCCCGGCCCGTCGGGTACGGGTCGCGGCCGCCCGGCCACTCGGTGCAGGAGAGCATGCCGACGGCCAGCGACGGGCCGAACAGCGGGTACTTCGCCCGCCACTGCGACTGGAACTGGCGGATCCGCTCCCGGCTCGGCTTCTCCTCCTCGTCCGCGCAGTTGACGGCCAGGTTGGCGTCGAACAGGTTCGAGTAGTGCCCGTCGGAGTCCCGGTCGGCGTACGCGTCGGCGAGGCGGAACACGTCCGTCGGGTCGCCGCCCGCCAGCTCGTCGATGGCGCGGGCCAGCTCCTGCCACCCCTGCTCGGTGTAGAGCGAGGAGATGATCGCGTAGAAGACCCAGCCGGGGGTGGCCTCCCGGCCGTCGTCGCCGCGCACCGGGGACACCCGCGCCTTGTCGATCGCCGAGGTGACCGTGGCGCGGGCGTCCGGGGCGATCGGGCAGCGGCCGGCGTTGGCGGCGCACCACCGGGTGAAGTTGTCGAAGGCCCGCTCGAAGCCCTTGGCCTGGCTCTCCGAGCCGGCGACCAGACCCTGCTTCGGGTCGATCGCGCCGTCGAGCACCATCGCCCGGACGTGCTGCGGGTAGAGCTGCGCATAGGTGGCGCCGAGCAGGGTGCCGTAGGAGTAGCCGAGGTAGGTCAGCTTGTCGTCGCCGACGGCCGCGCGGACCGCGTCCATGTCCCGAGCGGCCTGCTCGGTGCCGTAGAGCGGCAACTGGTCGCCGTAGCGGTCGCCGCAGCCGCGCCCGATCCGCTGGTTGAGCGCCACGAACCCGTCGAAGGACTCCTGGCTGCGCGGGTCGGGGTCGTAGCCGAAGCTCGCGTCCAGGTCGGCATCCGGAATGCACTTCACCGGGCTGGAGCGGGACACCCCGCGCGGGTCGAAGCCGACGATGTCGAACCGGTCGGTGACCGAGGCGGGCAGGCCGCCGAACGCCGGCCCGTAGGAGAGGTAGACCGCCGTGTCCACCCCGGAGCCGCCCGGCCCGCCCGGGTTGACGACCAGCGAGCCGATCCGCTCGCGCTGCTTCGTCGACCGGGCGCGCAGCAGCGCGATCTCGAAGGTCTGCCCGGCGCCCGGGCCGGTGCCGGCCGCGCCGCCCGTGCCCCAGTCACGCGGCACCTTGATCCGCGCGCACTCGTAGCGCATGTTCGGCGCGCTCCGCCCGACCAGCTCCTCGGCCACCTCGGGGCAGGGCCGCCAGGTCGGCGCGGCGCCCGGCGCGGCGGCCTCGCCCTCGACGTCCGTCCGGGGGGCGAACGCCGGGAGGGTGCAGCCGGCGGCGAGCAGCGCGGCGGCGGCCAGGCCGGCCAGGGTGAGCCGGAACCGGCGGATCCGGGCGGAAGTGCGGGTCACGAGCGGGCCTCCGTGATCGATTCGACGGCCAGGCTACGCCGGGCCCGCGGCGGAGCCCACCGTCACCGTCGGGTCGCCGCGGAGCACCTGGTCCACATCGAACCGGACCGGCCGGTCGAGCTGGTCGTAGCGGCAGGAGCCGGGCTCGCGGTCGGGCCGCCACCGGACGAACCGGGCGGTGTGCCGGAACCGGTCGCCCTCCATCGCGTCGTAGCCGACCTCTACCACCAGCTCGGGGCGCAGCGGCTCCCACTCGAGGTTGCGGGTGCCGGTCCAGCGGCTGACCCCGCCGGGCAGGCGCTGGCCGCGCTCGTGGTCGCCGTGCACCCACGGGTGGTCGGCGCCGGCGTCCCGGTAGGGCTCCAGCTCCTCCAGCAGCTCGGCGCGGCGGGCCATGGTGAACGAGGCGCTCACCCCGACGTGGTGCAGCACGCCCGCGTCGTCGTAGAGCCCGAGCAGGAGCGAGCCGACCACCGGGCCCGACTTGTGCCACCGGAACCCGGCCACCACCACGTCGGCGGTGCGGGCGTGCTTGACCTTGAACATGAGCCGCTTGCCCGGCTCGTAGGGCAGGTCGGCCGGCTTGGCGATCAGGCCATCCAGGCCGGCGCCCTCGAAGACGTCGAACCAGCGGTGGGCGGTGTCGACGTCGGTGGTGACCTGGGTGACGTGCACCGGCGGGCGCACCCCGGCCAGGGCCGCCTCCAGCAGGGCCCGCCGCTGCGGATAGGGCTGGTCGAGCAGCGTCTCGTCGTCGAGGAGGAGCAGGTCGAAGGCGACGAAGTCGGCCGGCGTCGTCTCGGCCAGCAGCCGCACCCGGGAGGCGGCCGGGTGGACGCGCTGGGCCAGCAGCTCGAAGTCGAGTCGGGGCTGCCCGCCCGGGCCGTCCCGCCGGATCACGATCAGCTCGCCGTCGACCGCGCACCGCTCGGGCAGCTGACGGCGGGCCTGCTCGACCACCTCCGGGAAGTAGCGGGTCATCGACTTGCCGCCCCGGCTGGACAGCTCCACCTCGTCGCCGTCGCGGAACACGATGCACCGGAAGCCGTCCCACTTCGGCTCGTACGTCATCCCGGACGCGGTGGGGATCCGCGGGACGCTCTTGGCCAGCATCGGCTCGACCGGTGGACTGATCGGCAACTTCACGGCGACAAGTCAACCAGACGGCACCGACAGTCGTGAGGCAGATCACGGCCGGGCGGCAGGCGGCGTGTCCCCCCACGCGCCCCTCGTCCTCGCCCGGGCGAATCGGAAAACCCCAGCTCAGAGCTACTTTCGCGGGGTGTCGGAGTGGGTCTGCGGATGCTGCGGTCGGTGGCGGGTGAGCGTCGAGCTGATCCGGGGCCGCCACCGCTACCGGCTCGTGCGCCGCTACCCCGCCCGGTTCGGCGGGGGCAAGGACGTGCTCGGCGAGGTCGGCTCGGTGGCGGAACTGGAGGAGCTGCTGCGCCGGCGTACCCCCCTGGGGCTGGCCGACCTGCGCGAGGCCGCCTGACCCCCGGGGCGCCCGCAGCCGGCGGTGGCCGGCCGGACCGGCGGCGACCGACCGGTCGGCGGATGCCGCTGTCACGATCCGCCGGGCAGCGTCGTCACCGGTGGGCGCGGCGCGCGGGGCGCCGCCCGGGAGGGGGGCGCGATGCGGTTCGAGGCCGGTACGGAGGTGGCCGCCGAGCCCGGACGGGTCTGGGCGGTGCTGGTCGACGTCGAGCGGTGGCCGGAGTGGACGCCCTCGGTGCGCCGGGCCTGGCGGGGGGAGCCGGGGCCGCTCGCGGTGGGCGCCACCGTCAGGCTGGAGCAGCCGAAGCTGCGGCCGGCCGTCTGGCGGGTCACCGAGCTGACCGAGGGGCACTCCTTCGCCTGGGTGTCGCGCAGCCCCGGCGTGCGCACCCTGGCCGAACACCGGGTGCTGCCGCTGGCCGACGGGCGCAGCCGGGTCGAGCTGGTGCTCGCACAGTCCGGGCCGCTGGCCGGTCCGGTCGGCTGGCTCTACGGCGACCTGACGCGCCGCTACCTGCGGATGGAGGCCGACGGGCTCAGGCGTCGCTGCGAGCGGGACTGACCACGGCCTTCTCCAGCAGGGCCAGCCGGTGGCCGTTCGGGTCCGGCCGGTGCCCGACCACGCGGTAGCCGTGCCGGTGGTACAGCCGCAGGTTCTGCTCGCTGTCGGCCCCGGTGAAGAGCGCGAAGCGGCGCACGCGGGCGGCGCAGGCCGCCTCGACCGCCCGTAGCAGCCGCCCGCCGACGCCCCGGCCCTGCTGGTCGGGGGCGACGGCGAGGCGGCCGACGTGCGCGGTGTCGCCGTCGACGTGCGCCCGCACCGAGCCGACCAGCCGGTGGCCGAGCCGGGCGGTGAGCACCGTCGCCGGTCCCGCCAGCGCGGCCCGCACCTCCTCCAGGGTCTCGGTCAGCGGCGGCAGGAACGGGTCGGCGTAGCGCTGGGCCTCCACGAGGTACGCGGCGCGCTGCACCGTGAGGATCTCGCCGGCGTCCGGTACGTCGGCGGGGGCGATGCGCGGCTCGATCACGCCGACAGCCAACCACACGGCCCCGCCGCGCCGCCCGTACGCTGGCGGTGATCCGTCGAGCCCCGGGGGTGCGCGCCGTGCCGGCACTGACCTATCCGCACGTCGGCGCCACCCGCACCGGGGACCTGCCGCCCGGCTGGCGACACGTGCGGCACCGGGTGCGGCTGCCCGACTCCTGCTTCGCCGCCGCCGGCGCGGCGGTGCTCGGCTGGCGCCTGCACCGGGCGGCCGGCATCCGGATGGACGCGGCGGCCGACCGCGCCGCGCCCGGGGTGCGGGTGGTCTCCCGGCTGGGCGTCGGCCCGCTGCGGCTGGCCGCGCCCTGCGAGGTGGTCTGGGCCGTCGACGACGACCGGCGGGCCGGCTTCGGGTACGGCACGCTGCCCGGGCACCCGGCCAGCGGCGAGGAGGCCTTCGTGGTCAGCCGCGACGCCGCCGGCCGCGTCTGGTTCGAGGTGGTCGCGTTCAGCCGCCCGGACCGCTGGGTCATGCGGGTGGCCGGGCCGGCCGGCCGGGCCTTCCAGCACGCGTACGCCTGGTGGCTCGGCCGCACCCTGCGCCGCCTCTGCGCCCGGTCCTGACCGCGCACCCCGTCCACGACACCGTGCCGCGGCCGCCGGGCGGCATCCGGCGGCCAGAACAGCGCCGCGGCGGCGGTCGGTCAGTACCGGGCGAAGGAGCGGATCGGCATCCGGGGGCCGTACTTCGGGGCCTGGACGCCCCCGGCCTCCAGCAGCACGCAGACCCGGCCCCGGTGCCCCCGGAACGGCTCCAGCAGCGCCAGCATCCGGGCGTCGTCGCCGCGCGGCTCGCCCGCGAGCGCCCAGGACACCGTGTTCGGCACGTGGAAGTCGCCGACGCTGACCGCGTCCGGGTCCCCGTACGCGATCCGCACCACCTCGGCGGCGGTCCACGGCCCGATGCCGGCGATGGCGGTGAGCCGGCGGGTGGCTTCGGCGGAGTCCGCGCAGCGCTCCAACCGGTCCGCGACGGCGGCGGCGCGGCGCAGCGTGTCGGCCCGGCGCTGCTCCACCCCGAACGGGTGGAACACCCAGTACGGGGTGGCGGCCACCGCCGCCGGCTCCGGCGGCAGCAGCAGCGGCTGCATCGGCCCGGGCGCCGCCTCGCGGAAGTGCCGCACCGTCGCGGCGTACGCGCGGTACGCCTCCTTGCCGGTCACCTTCTGCTCGAAGACCGCCCGGAGCAGCCGGGGGAAGACCTGACCGGTGGCCGGCATCCGCAGCCCCCGGTGCTGGGCCGCCAGCCGCGCCACCACGGGGTGGCCGGCGGCGAGTTCCGCGAACCCGCCGAGGTCGTCGCGCAGCCCCGCGACCGCGTCCGCCCGCTCCACCACCCAGTCGGCGCCCGGGCCGTAGCCCTCGGCGAGCAGGCCGCCGCCGGCCGGCCGCAGGGCGAGGGTGGCCGGCCCGTCGGGGGTGCGGGTGGCCCACCAGAAGGTGCCCGCCGCGACGCGCGCACAGGGGTCGTACGCGCTGAAGGTCAGCGCCCGGACCGACGCGGCCAGCCGGTAGCCGGCCGGCGGGCGCAGCTCCCGGCGGGCGGAGGGTTCGGTCCCGGTCACCCGCCCATGCTGTCACGCCCCGGTCCCGTGACCGGCGGCACCGCCGGTACGCCGGTCGTCCCCGCTCGGCACGGCCGCCGGTGGGGTACGCAGGGCCCCGCGAACGGATCAACGGCGCACGGAGAAGATTCCGGGCGGCGGCGGGGTCGAGTCGGTGGCGTCGGCGTCGCGGACCACCGGGGCTCCGCCGGCGAACCGGTCCAGCTCCTCGCCGGCCAGCACCCGGCCGGGGAACCAGTCCCCGGCGGCGCGCCGGGTCAGCTCCGGCACCGGCGGCTCGACCCGGCTCGCCACGAGCACCAGGTTGCCGTAGCGGCGCCCGCGCAGCACGGCGGCGTCCCCGACCAGGCAGGCCCGGGGCAGCACCGACCGGACCGTGGCGACCTGCGCCCGCGCGTGACGCAGCGGCGGGCCGTCGGCGACGTTGGCCAGGTAGCAGCCGTCGGGGCGCAGCACCCGGGCCACCTCGGCGGCGTACTCCACCGAGGTGAGGTGGGCCGGGGTGCGCGCGCCGGCGAACACGTCGGCGACCACCACGTCGTAGCCGGCGTCCCGGCTGGCGGCGAGCACCTCGCGGGCGTCGGCCACCCGCACCTTGAGCCGGAAGTCCGCCGGCCACGGCAGGGCGCGGCGGACCAGCTCCACCAGCGCACCGTCCACCTCGACCACCCGCTGGGTGGAGCCGGGCCGGGTGGCGGCCACGTAGCGGGGCAGGGTCAGCGCCCCGCCGCCGAGGTGCAGCACCCGCAGCGGCGCACCGGCCGGGGCCACCAGGTCGATCGCGGCGGCCAGCCGCCGGACGTACTCGAACTCCAGGTGCGTGGGGTCGGCCAGGTCCACGTGCGACTGCGGCGCGTCGTCCAGCAGCAGGGTCCACGACCCCGGCCGGTCCGGATCCGGCACCAGCTCGGCCAGCCCGGTGTCCACCCCCGCGGCCACCGTCTCGGCGCCCCGCCTGCGCCCCATCAGCGGCGGGCCCGGGCGGCGGCGGTGAGCACCCGGTGCAGCAGCCGCGCGTCGCCGAGCAGCGCCCGCAGGCGGCGCTCCAGGCCCGCGATCGGGATGAGGTTCTGCGGTGCCCGCGGGTCCTTGTACGGGGTGGAGGCGAACCGGGGCAGCGTCACCAGCGACAGGTCGGCCAGCTCCACCGCCTCGTCGACGCCCAGTTCGGCGGAGCACTCCATCCGGACGATGCCCGCCCACGGCGCGCCGAGGGCCACCGGCAGCCGCAGATACCACGACCAGCCGCCCCAGGCCGTGCCGAGCTTGAACACGGGGGACCGCTCGCCGGCCGCCAGCCCGGTGACCACCGCCGTCAGCCGGGCGTCCAGGTACTGGCTGTGCTGCGTCTTGATGTAGCCCAGCGTGCGCGGCAGCTGCCGCCGGTTGCGCAGCGGGCCGTCCACCACCAGCAGGTCGCCGTCGGTGCGGGCCGCCCCGGAGACCTCCACCTCCAGCGCGGTCAGCGGCCCCTGCACGGCGGCAGGGAGTTTGCTCAGCTCGCCCGTGCCGCTGACCCGGTGCACCGGGTAGCGGACGCTGCCGGCGACCACGTCCACCGCCGACGGGCTGGCGGTGAACAGGCCCCGGCCGACCTTCGCGCCGGCGAGCCGCGCCGCGCCGCGCTCCAGGTCGCACCGGACCACCCCGGCGGCGTACGAGGCGGCCAGGCCGGGAAAGGAGGCGCCGTCGTCCTCCGCCGTCCAGACGCTCGCGTCGATCCGGCGCACCCCGTCGACCAGCAGCACCACGTCGGGGGCGCGCACCCCGGGGCGGGGCCCGATGGCCCGCCAGTCCACCGCGGGCAGCTCGGCGTCCGCGTCGACCTGGGCGCTGCTCGGCGCGGCGGGACCGCCGCCGGACGCCTCGAACGAGGCCCCGTACGCCGGATCCCAGGCGTCGACGAAGAACCGGGGATCGGTCACCGGGGCGAGCCTCCCGTCGTGGCCCGGGGGACGCCGCGGCGGCCCCCGTTCACCGGCCGGTCCGCTCGACGCGGGCCGACCGGGCGTCCTTGCTGACCTCGTAGCGGACCGGGATGCGCTCGGCCAGCGCCGGCACGTGGGTGACCACCCCGACCATCCGGTCGCCCCGCGCGGCCAGGCTCTCCAGGGTGGCGGCCACCGTGTCCAGGGTGGCCGCGTCCAGCGTGCCGAAGCCCTCGTCGAGCACGATCGACTCCAGGCTCGCCGCGGTGGTGGACATGCCGGCGAGCTGCTCGGACAACGCGAGCGCCAGCGCCAGCGACGCCTGGAAGGTCTCGCCGCCGGACAGGGTGCGCACGCCCCGGCGCAGCCCGGCGTCGTGGTGGTCGACGACGAAGAACTCGCCCTTGTCGTGCACCAGGTCGTACTGCCCGCCGGACAGCTCCCGCAGGATGCCCGACGCGCCCTCGACCAGCAGGTCCAACGCCTCGGCCAGCAGCCACCGCTCGAAGTTGTTGGCCCGCAGGTGCCCCGCGAGGGCTCGGGCCACCTGCGCCTCGTGCTCGTACCCGGCCCGCTGCTCGCGCAGCCCGCCGGCCTGCTCGCGGCGGCGCTCCAGCTCGCGCAGGTCGCCCTCGGCCCGCTCCAGGGCGCGGTCGGCGGCGCGTACCGGATCGTCGGTGGCCGGCAGCCCGGCGGCGGCGAAGAAGCCCGCGATGCGCTCGCCGACGCCGGCCGCCACCGCCTCGGCCTCCGCCACCGCGGCGGCCCGCCCCGCCCGCTCGGTGCGGCGGCGCTCCGCCTCCGCGTCGGCCCACCCGGTGAGGGCCGCCCACGCCGCGCCGAGGTCGTCGCGGTCGGCCGCCGGCGGCCCGAACCGGGCCAGCCCGTCGCGGGCGGCGTCGAACGCCCGCCAGGTCGCGCGCAGTCGCTCCTCGGCGGCGTCCACCGCCGCCCGGGCCCGGCGGGCCGCCTCCCGGCCGGCCCGCACCGCCGCCGCCGACTCGTCCAGCGCCCGGCGCAGCCGCGCGTGGTCGTCCAGCTCGCGGCGCAGCACCGCCGGCTCCGCCGCCCCGGCCAGTTGCCCGTCCAGCTCGGCCAGCCGGGCGTCCAGCTGGTCCTGCCGGGCCCGCGCCCGCACCAGCACCCGCTCCAGCTCGCGGGCCGCGGCGTCGCGCTCCGCCACCACCGCCTGCGCGGCCTTCGTGGCGGCCCGCGCCGCCCGGCCCGCCGCCGTGGCGGCGGCGACCGCCGAGTCCGCCGGCACCGCCGGCACCCTCGCCACCGTCTGCTCGCAGACCGGGCAGGTCGCCCCGTCGTGCAGGTGCGCCCGCAGCGCCACCGCCTGGTCGGTCGCCTTGGCCTCCTCGTGGGCCCGGAAGGCGGCCTCCAACTCGGCCTCGGCCCGCTCGGCCGCCGCCCGCGCCTGCGTCAGCGCGGTCACCGCCGCCGCGTGCTCGCCCCGCGCCGTGTCCACCGCCGCGCGGACCGTCTCCGCCTCGCCGGCCAGCTTCTCCCGGTCGGTGTACGCCCGCAGCAGCAGCCGCAGCGCGCTCTCGTCGCCCGCCGCGGCCAGCTCGCCGCGGAGCTTCTCCTCCCGCTCCTCGGCCAGCGACACCGCCGTCGCCGCCTCGTCCGCGCCCGCCCGCGCCGACGCCACCGCCCGGGCCACCTCCGCCACCCCGTCCGGCGCGCGCACGGCGGACAGCACCGCCAGGTCGGCGTCGAGCGCGGCCAGCGCCGCACCCGCCTCGCGCGCCGCCTCCCGGGCCGTCGCCAGCTCCGGTACGGCCGCCGCCACCGCCCCGACCAGCTCCCGCATCCGGTCGACCTGCCCGGTCGCCGCCGCCAGCGCGGCGTCGTCGACGTCGGCGAGCCCGGCCAGCGCCTGGTCGACCGCCTCCAGCTTCGCCTCGGCCTGCGCGGCCCGCGCGGTCGCCTTCTTCTGCACCTCCTCGTAGACCCCGAGACCGAGCAGGTTCACCAGGATCTGCTGCCGGGTGGCCGGCTTGGCGTGCAGGAAGTCCGCGAACTGCCCCTGCGGCAGCACCACGCAGCTGGTGAACTGCTCGTACGGCAGCCCGACCGCCTCCAGCACCGCCTGCTCCATCTCGGCGGGGGTGCCGGCCACCACCTCGCCGAGGTCGTCGGGGCTCAGCCCGGTGTCGAGCTTGGTCACGTCGAAGCCGGCCGGCATGAGCTGCAACCCGGCGTTGGCCGTCTTGACGTTGCCCCGCCCGTCCCGGCGCACCACCCGGGTCGCCACGTAGCGGGACCCGCCGGACTCGAAGACCAGTCGCACTCGCGCCTCGGTGGCCGACGGCGCGAGGGCGTTGGCCAGCCCCCGGGTGCCGCCCCAGCGGGGCACCGTGCCGTAGAGGACGAAGCAGATCGCGTCCAGCACCGTCGACTTGCCCGAGCCGGTCGGCCCCACCAGGGCGAAGAAGTCGGCGTCGGTGAAGTCGATCGTCGTCTCGTCCCGGAAGACGGTGAAGCCCGCCATGTCCAGCCGCATCGGCCGCATCAGTGGTCGACCTCCTCGAACAGTTCGTCGAAGAGCTCCCGCACCCCGTCGTCGGTGTGCCCCCGGCTGTCCAGGTAGTCGGCGAAGAGCTGCCGGGGCGAGCGGCCGGCCCGCTGCGCCACCCGGGCGCCGCCGCCCGGGGCGGGCACCAGCTCGGGGTCGATGCGGATCTCCAGGGCGCGGGGGAGCAGCTCCTGCACCTCCTCGCGCAGCCCGGCGCGGGGCTGCTCCCGCACGTACACCCGCAGCCAGGCGTCCGGCACGTCCATCTCGGCGAGCTGGGCCAGGGTGCCCCGGACCGTGCGCAGCGTGGCCGCCGCGACGACCGGCACCTCGCGGACCTGCGCCGCCGTGGTCGCGGTGACCTCGACGACCGTCACCGACGGCACGTTCTCCTGCTCGCCGAAGTCGACGGCGAGTGGGCTGCCGCTGTAGCGGATCGGGCAGGGGCCCTGGACCCGCTGCGAGCGGTGCAGGTGGCCCAGCGCCACGTAGTGCGCGGTGCCCGGGAAGACGGTCGCCGGCACGGCGTAGCCGAGCACGGTGTGCGCGTCCCGCTCGCCGCCGCCGGTCGCCGCGCCGACCACGGTCAGGTGGGCGGTGACCAGGTGCACCCGGTCCGGCTCGGTGAAGCTCTCGGTCAGCCGGCCCAGCACCCGGCCCAGGTGGTCGGCGTACGTCTGGGTGGCCTCGGCGGCGGTCAGCTCGTACATCTCCACGGCCCGGATGGCGTAGCGCTGGGAGAGGAACGGCAGCGCGGCCAGCCGCCAACGCTCGCCGCCGGCCGTGGTGCCGTCGACGACGTGCTCGTCCGGGTTCTCCCGGACGCCGCCGCGCAGCGTGATCCCGGCCGCCTCGGCCCAGGGGCGCAGCGCGTCGAGGGCCTGGCCGTTGTCGTGGTTGCCGCCGATCGCCACCACGTCGGCGCCGGTGCGGCGCAACGCGGTCAGGGCCCGGGTGACCAGCCGGGTGGCCTCGGGCGTCGGCGCGGCGGTGTCGTAGAGGTCACCGGCGACGATGACCAGGTCGGGCCGCTCGGCCCGGGCGACGTCGATCACCCCGGCGAGGACCTGCTTGTGCTCCTCGGCCCGCGACTGGCCCTTGAGGACCTTGCCGACGTGCCAGTCGGAGGTGTGCAGGATCTTCACGGGTTCTCCCCCTAGAACGGGATGTCGTCGTCGCTGGCGCCGCCGCCGGAGCCCACCACCGCGAACGGGTCGACGGACTGGGTGATCGACCGGAGCGTCTCCGACGGTGCCCGGCCGGCCTCGGAGACCCGGGTGGCCCAGGCCGGGAACGGGAACTCCAGGCAGAGCGGCACCGGGATGTCGGGCTGGTTGACGAACATCGTGCCGGGCTTGGCCAGCAGCGCGCGCTGCCGCTGGGCGGGCGGCAGGAAGCCGTACTCCGGGCGGGACGCCTCGGCCGGGTCGAGCCGGCCGACCACCCGGATCGCCGAGTTGGTGACGATCCGCCGCTCCACCTCGCTCGCCGTCTGCTGGGCGCCGACCAGGATCACCCCGAGCGAGCGGCCCCGCTCGGCGATGTCGAGCAGCACCTCCTTGATGGGGGAGGAGCCCTCGCGGGGGGCGTACTTGTTGAGCTCGTCGAGCACCACGAAGAGCAGCGGCTTGGCGGTGCCGGCCTTCTCCTTGCGCTCGAACTCGCTCTTGAGCGTCACGCCGACCACGAACCGCTGCGCGCGGTCCGGCAGGTTGTGCAGGTCGACCACGGTGACCTGGGCGCTCTCGGCGGTGTTGATCGAGTGTGGGCGGCGGGTGGCCAGGTCGCCCCGGATCAGCCGGGACAGGTCCTTCTTGCTGCCGATCAGCCGGCGGGCGAACGCGTTGACCGTGCCCAGCCCGACAGCGCTGCCGGCCCAGTCGGAGCGGGTCTCGTCGTCGTTGAGCTGCTCGACGACGTGGTCGACCAGGTCGGCGTACGAGCCGAGCCGCACCCCGTCGATGCTCACCCCGCCGTCGGCGGGCTGGGCGTGCCGGGCCAGGTGGGCGGCGACCGAGTGGACGACCATCGTGTACTGCTGGCGCTCGTCGTCGGCGTCGGCGAAGACGTAGGGCAGCAGGCGGTCGGCGCAGAACTCGGCGAGCGTCCAGTAGAAGCTGTCCACCCCGGTGAGCCGGCTGCTCACGTCGGGCGTGCCGGAGGAGTCGCCGACCCTGGGCGGGGCGTAGACCCGCACGTCGGGGAACGCGCCGGCGGTCAGGCCGAGCTTCGCGTACGCGGCGCGGGTGGCGTCGTCGAGCCGGGTGTTGGGATGGTCGAGGAAGAGCAGGTCCTCGCCCTTGACGTTGAAGATGAGCGCCTTGGCGTTGACGGCGTCGCCGCCGAGCACCCCGGAGCGGAAGACCGAGTAGAGCAGGAAGGTGGCGAAGCTCGTCTTCGTGGCGACGCCGGAGATGCCGGAGATCGACACGTGCGCGCCCCGGCTGCCGTCGAGGAAGTCGGCGTTGAGGTAGACCGGCACCCCGTCGCGGCCCATCCCCATCGGGATCCGCCGCTCCATCCGGTCGAAGTGCAGCGCCCGCGCCCGGGCGTCGCCCTCGGCGCGGTGCACCACCGCACCGGGCGACGGCGGCACGTAGAGCTCCGGGTCGACGCGGGTGGTGGTGATCTCGGCGGCCTCCTGCACCTGCGCCGGCAGCGTGCCGTCGGCGATGGCGAAGACGTCGGAGTCGAACTGGGCGCCCTCGTGCCGGGCGCGCACCTGGGTGACCACCCCGGCGATCGTCACCGGCTCGCGGTCGGGCAGCTCCCGGCGGGTCACCACGACGTCGTCGAGCTGGAGGTAGCTGCCGGGGGAGACCGCCGTCCAGAACTGCAGGGGGGTGGCGTCGGCCGTGCCCAGCACCCGGCCGACCTCCTCGCCCGGGCCGTCGAACCCGTCGTCAGTCATCGGGCAACTCCGGTCGGCTGGTCGTCGCGGTCGGGGCACACGTGGTGCATCCTGCCGCAGGAGTACGACAGGTTGCCACGCGACGCGGCGGACGCCACGCACCCGGCCCGCCACCCCGTCGCAGGGTGCCCGCCCGACCACGCTCAGTCGCGGGCGTAGCGGAGCATGAGGACGCCGTCGGCGGCGGCCAGCACGTGCCGCAGCGGCAGGTGGCGCACCTCGCTGGCGTCCCCGGCGGTGATCCGCCCCGGGCCCGCCCCGGCGAGCAGCGGGGCGACGGTGAGGCAGACCTCGTCCACCAGGTCGGCGGCGGTGAGCGCGCCGAACAGCCGCGGCCCGCCCTCGCAGAGCACCTGGTCGAAGCCGCGGCGGCGCAGCTCGGCCAGGCCCGCGGCGAGGTCCACCCGGTCGTCGCCGCAGCGCACCACGTCGGCGACGTCGGTCAGGCCGGGCGGCGCCGCCGCGTCGGACCGGGTGAGCACGACGGGCCGCGCCGGCGCGTCGGCGAACGCGGCCTGCGCCGGGTCGAGGTCGAGCGAGCCGGAGACGACGACCAGGGTCGGGTACTCGGGCAGGCCGTGCTCCCGGCGCCACGCCCGGCGCCGCTCGTCGAGCCGGACCGCGCGGTAGCCCTCGTGCCGCAGGGTGCCGGCGGCCACGACGAGGGCGTCGCAGAGCATCCGCAGCAGGCCGAAGACGCGCTTGTCCGGCTCGCCGGAGAGCCCGGCGGAGTAACCGTCGACGGCGACCGCGCCGTCGACGCTCGTCACGAAGTTCACCCGCAGGTGGGGGCGGTCCGCGCGCCCGTAGCGGGCCGTGAGCGCGGCGTCGTCCAGCGGCTGCGCCGACGGGTCGGGCCAGAGCGCCGAAATCGGGATTCCGACGCTCATTCGCCGGCCGGACCGGTGACCGGAGGGGTGGGTCGGGGGGTACGGTGCTGGCAGTCGCACCAGTTCCGCCCCGGACAGTCGTCGTGCCGCCTCGCCCGGCACGCTCGGCAGATCATGCTCGCAGCCTATGCCGAGGAAGGATGGGACAGCATGCCGCGTCAGATCTTCCAGCTGAAGATTTCCCTGGCCGGGGTCCGGCCGTCCGTCTGGCGCCGGGTGCTCGTCCCGGGCGGCTACACGCTGGACCGGGTGCACCGGGTGGTGCAGCACGGCATGGGCTGGCGGGACTGCCACCTGCACTCGTTCGAGATCGAGGGCCGGCAGTACGGCGAGCCCGACGCCGACGGCGAGCTGGCCCTGCGCGACGAGCTGGACGTCCGGCTCGACGCGGTGGTCGGCAAGGGCAGCCGGTTCCACTACACCTACGACTTCGGCGACTGGTGGGAGCACGACCTGGTGGTGGAGGACGCCTTCACCGCCGACCCCGACGAGCGCTACCCGTCCTGTCTGGACGGGGAGCGGGCATGCCCGCCGGAGGACGTGGGTGGGCCGGTCGGCTACCAGGCCCTGCTGGCGGCGGTGGCCGACCCGGGCCACCCCGAGCACCGGTCGATGCGGGACTGGGTGGGCGAGCACTTCGACCCGGCCGCCTTCGACGCCGGCCGGGTCGCCACCCTGCTGCGCCGCTTCTGCTGAACGCCGCCGCCGGCCGGCTCCGAGTCGCGGGGCGACGGCCGCGGTAACGATCTGGGAACGCTCCCATTCGTTCGTTGACACCCCCCACGGCCCCCGACATGCTCGTGGCAGCGCCGCAGGCCCCTGGGTTCCCGTCGTCCTCCCGCGACACTGCGCGGGATCATGGAAGGTGCCGTCACGTCGTGAGCAATCCCGCCACCCCGCCCGCCGTCGGCGTCCTCGACGACCGCCCGCCGCTGATCTTCCCGCCCGGCTTCCTCTGGGGCGCGGCGACCGCCGCGTACCAGATCGAGGGCGCGGCGGCCGAGGGCGGCCGGACCCCGTCGATCTGGGACACCTTCAGCCACACCCCCGGCCGGGTGGTCGCCGGGCACACCGGCGACGTGGCCTGCGACCACTACCACCGCCTCGGCGCCGACGTCGCGCTGATGGCGGAGCTGGGGCTGAAGTCGTACCGGTTCTCGGTCTCCTGGCCCCGGGTCCAGCCCGGCGGCGCCGGCCCGGCCAACGCCGAGGGGCTCGACTTCTACTCGCGGCTCGTCGACGAGCTGCTGGCGCACGGGATCGAGCCCTGGCTCACCCTCTACCACTGGGACCTGCCGCAGCCGCTGGAGGACGCGGGCGGCTGGCCGGCCCGGGACACCGCAGCCCGGTTCGCCGACTACACCACGCTGGTCGCCGACGCGCTCGGCGACCGGGTGCGCTACTGGACCACGCTGAACGAGCCGTGGTGCTCCGCGTTCCTCGGCTACGGCTCCGGCGTGCACGCGCCGGGCCGCTCCGACGGGGCCGACGCCGTCCGGGCCGGGCACCACCTGATGCTCGGCCACGGCCTCGCCGTGCAGGCGCTGCGCGCGGCCCGGCCGGCCGCCGAGGTCGGGGTGACGGTCAACCTCTACCCGGTCACCCCGGCCAGCGACGCGTCCGCCGACGTCGACGCCGCGCGGCGCATCGACGGGCTGGCCAACCGGTTCTTCCTCGACCCGCTGCTGCGCGGGTCGTACCCGGCGGACCTGACGGCCGACCTCGCCCGGGTCACCGACTTCGGGCACGTACGCGAGGGCGACCTGGCGACCATCGCCACCCCGCTGGACCTGGTCGGCGTCAACTACTACAGCCGCCACGTCGTCGCCGCCCCGATGGCGGGCGCCGAGCCGGAGCCGTACTGGCGGGCGCCGTCCTGCTGGCCAGGCAGTGAGGATGTCCGCTTCGTCACCCGGGGCGTCCCGGTCACCGACATGGACTGGGAGATCGACGCCCCGGGCCTCGTGGAGACGCTGCGCCGGGTCCACGAGGAGTACACGGACCTCCCGCTCTACGTCACCGAGAACGGCTCCGCCTTCGTCGACGCGGTGGTCGACGGGCGGGTCGACGACGTCGACCGGGTGGCGTACTTCGACGCCCACCTGCGCGCCGCGCACGAGGCGATCGGGGCCGGCGTTCCTCTGCGCGGCTACTTCGCCTGGTCGCTGATGGATAATTTCGAGTGGGCCTGGGGCTACACCAAGCGATTCGGGATGGTCTACGTCGACTACGACAGCCAGGCCCGGATCCCCAAGTCCAGCGCCAGGTGGTACGCCGAGGTGATCCGACGCAACGGTCTGGCCGCACAATAGGCGAGGGCCAGCCATCAACGGGCGGCCCCGGCAACCACCCGCCCGGGGTGTGGCCGGGGCCGGCCCGCCGTCGGAGGAGCAGACGATGACAACGCAGCGCACCCGGTCGCTCGGGCGCCCGACCCTCGACGCCGTCGCCGCCCGCGCCGGCGTCGGCCGCGGGACGGTCTCCCGGGTGGTCAACGGCTCACCGCAGGTGAGCCCCGAGGCGCGCGCCGCGGTGCAGCAGGCCATCGCCGAGCTGGGGTACGTGCCGAACCGCGCCGCCCGCGCCCTGGTCACCCAGCGCACCGACTCCATCGCCCTGGTCGTCTCCGAGTCCGGCGACCGGGTCTTCACCGAGCCGTTCTTCGCCGGCATCGTCCGGGGCGTCAGCTCGGGGCTGCTGGAGACCCGGCTGCAGCTCTGGCTCGCCATGGTGCAGTCGCCGATCGAGCGGGAGCGGGTCGAGCACCACCTGACCAACCAGCACGTCGACGGGGTCCTGCTGCTGTCGCTGCACGACTCCGACCCGCTGCCCACCCTGCTGGAGGAGCGCGGCCTGCCCACTGTGCTGGGCGGGCGGCCGGCCCGGATGCTCGTGCCCGGCGCGCAGCCCGGGTACTACGTCGACGTGGACAACGTCGGCGGCGCCCGCCAGGCGGTGGAACACCTGGCCGGCCGGGGGCGGCGGCGCATCGCCACCATCGCCGGCCCACAGGACATGGGCGCCGGCCTGGCCCGCCTGACCGGCTACAAGGAGGCGGTCCAGGCCGCCGGGGGCGGGGTCGACCCCGACCTGATCGCGTACGGGGACTTCAGCGAGGACAGCGGGGCGACCGGGATGCGGCGGCTGCTGGAGGTCTGCCCCGACCTCGACGCCGTCTTCGTCGCCTCCGACCTGATGGCGTTCGGCGCGCTGCGGGCGCTGCGCGAGGCGGGCCGGCGGGTGCCGGAGGACGTGGCGGTGGTCGGCTTCGACGACGCCCCGATCGCCCGGCAGTCCGACCCGCCGCTGACCACGGTCTTCCAGCCGGTGGAGGAGATGGGCCGGCAGATGGCCCGCCTGCTGGTCTCCCGCATCCGCGGCGAGAAGCTCCCGTCCCCCCACCTCCTCCTGGACACCAAACTAATCAACCGCGCCACCTCCTGACCCCCGCTCCCCACCCCCCCCGCCCCGCGATCTTGCACTTACTGCCCGGGCATTGCAGACATTGATCGCAAAACAAGGGCCGAAAGTGCAAGATCGACGCTGGAAACGGTGCGTGGGATGGGGCCCGCGCGGGAGTGCGGGGGCGGGGGCGGCGGCGGGGCGGGGTGGGGGCGCGGTGGGGTTTGTCAGGTGGAGGGAGGGGACCAGCGGCGGAGTTCGCGCTTGGCGAGGCTGGCGCGGTGCACCTCGTCCGGGCCGTCGGCCAGGCGCAGGGTGCGGGCCTGGGCCCAGAGAGCGGCCAGCGGGGTGTCCTGGCTGACGCCGGCGGCGCCGTACGCCTGGATGGCCTTGTCGATCACCCACTCGGCCATCGCCGGCGTGGCGATCTTGATGGCCTGGATCTCGGTGTGCGCGCCCTTGTTTCCCACGGTGTCCATCAGCCAGGCGGTCTTGAGCACCAGCAGGCGGGCCTGCTCGATGCGCACCCGGGACTCGGCGATCCACTCGCGCACGACGCCCTGCTCGGCGAGGGGCCGGCCGAACGCGACCCGCTCGGTGACCCGCCGGCAGAGCAGCTCGAGGGCCCGCTCCGCCATGCCGACCAGCCGCATGCAGTGGTGGATCCGGCCGGGGCCGAGCCGGGCCTGGGCGATCGCGAAGCCGGAGCCCTCCGCCCCGACCAGGTTCTCCGCCGGCACCCGGACGTCGGTGAAGTCGATCTCGGCGTGCCCGCCGTGCGGGGCGTCGCTGTAGCCGAACACCGTCATGCCCCGGCGGACCGAGACGCCGGGGGTGTCCCGCGGCACCAGGATCATGCTCTGCTGGCGGTGCCGGTCGGCCCCCGGGTCGGTCTTGCCCATCACGACGAAGATCTCGCAGGCCGGGTCCATCGCCCCCGACGACCACCACTTGCGCCCGTTGACCACGTAGTGGTCGCCGTCCCGGGTGATCCGGGTGGCGATGTTGGTCGCGTCCGAGGAGGCGACCTCCGGCTCGGTCATGCAGAACGCCGAACGGATCTCGCCCTCCAGCAGGGGCCGCAGCCAGCGCTCCTGCTGCTCCGGCGAGCCGAACTCGGCGAGCAGTTCCATGTTGCCCGTGTCCGGCGCGGCGCAGTTGACCGCCTCCGGCGCGAGGTGTGGGCTGCGCCCGGTCAGCTCGGCCAGCGGGGCGTACTGGAGGTTGGTCAGCCCGGCGCCGTGGCGCGGGTCGGGGAGGAAGAGGTTCCACAGGCCGCGCCTGCGCGCCTCGGCCTTCAGCTCCGCCAGCACCGGCGGCCGCGCCCACGGATCACCGGCGGCGGCGACCTGCGCGGCGTGCACCGGCTCGGCGGGACAGACGTGTTGCTCCAGGAACTCGGTCAGCTCGGCCCGCAGCGCTTCCGTGCGGGCGTCGTACGCGAAGTCCATCACCGCTCCCCGGCGGCGGTCAGCCCGTGCTCGACCAGCGGTGCCACCATGTCGCCGATCCGGTCGAAGCCCTCGCCGAGCGTCTGCCCGAGCGTGTGCCGGTAGTGGATGCCCTCGCAGATCACCGCGAGCTTGAAGCAGCCGAGCGCGACGTGCCAGTGCAGCGGCCCGACGTCGACGTCGCCGAGCCCGGCGTACCGCTCGATCAGCTCCGACCCGGTGGGGAAGCCGGCGCGCGGGCCGAGCCCGTCGGCGACCGGGTTGCCGGCGGCCGAGTCGCTGCCGCCGAGCACGTCCCAGTAGGTCAACAGCAGCCCGAGGTCGGCCAGCGGGTCGCCGAGGGTGGCCATCTCCCAGTCGAGCACCGCCCGGACGGCCACCGGGTCGACGGTGGCGAGGAGGTTGTCCAGCCGGTAGTCGCCGTGCACGATCCGGCCCGCGTCGGCGCCCTCCGGCGCGGTGGCGGCGAGCCGGTCGCGCAGCTCCTCGATGCCGGGCAGCGGCCGGCTGCGGGAGCGGTCGAGCTGGCCGGACCAGCGGCGGACCTGCCGGGCGAGGTAGCCCTCCGGCCGGCCGAAGTCGCCCAGCCCCACCGACGCCGGCTCGACGGCGTGCAGGGCGGCGAGGGTGTCCATCATCGCCATCGCCAGCTCCCGCCGCTGGCCGGCGGTGAGCGGGTCCGTCTGGGCGCGGGTGCGGAACACCTCGCCGCGCACCCGCTCCATCAGGTAGAAGGGCGCGCCGATCACCTCGGGGTCCGCGCACAGCAGCAGCGCCCGCGGCACCGGCACGTCGGTCGGCGCCAGCGCGGAGATCACCCGGTGCTCCCGGGCCATGTCGTGCGCGGTGGCCAGCACGTGCCCGAGCGGCGGGCGGCGCAGCACGACCTCCTGCCCGCCGGCGTGCAGCAGGTAGGTCAGGTTGGACTTGCCGCCGGCGATCAGCCGGGCCCGCAGCGGACCGTCGGCCAGCTCGGGCCGGTGCTGCGCCAGGTAGCCGGCGAGCCGGTCGAGATCCAACCCCCGGGGCGAGGTGGCGGGGGCGGGGCCGTTTCCCGGCCCGTACGCGTCGACGGCCGGCTCGGTCATCCGACTAGTTGATGGCAGCTCCGCCAGGTTGTCAAGGTCGGATTTGACCCTCGGGACATGCCGCTGCAACAGGGGCGAAACGGCCACGGGTCAGGCTGGTGCCCAGCCTGCCGGCCAGCGGTGCCGGCCCGCCGAGCGGAGGGTTCAGACATGTTGCTGCGAGTTCGGGTCACCCTGCCGGACCGTCCGGGCACGCTCGGTCAGGTGGCGCGCACCATGGGCGTGTCCGGTGCGGACATCGTCCAGGTGGTCGTCCTGGAGCGGCTCGGCGGTCGGGCGGTGGACGACTTCACCGTGGTCTGGCCGGGCGCGGCGCGGGTGGAGCGGCTGCTGGCCGGCCTGGCCGCGATCCCCGGGGTCCGGGTGGACGGGGTGTGGCGGGCGATCGGCGCGCCCACCACCACCGGGCAGGACGCCGAACTGCTGGCCCAGGTCGCGGCGAACCCCGCCGAGGGGGTGGCCACCCTGGTCGACGCCGTGCCCGGGCTGCTCGCCGCCGACTGGGCCGTGGCCGCGGTGGTGCCCGTGGACTGGGCCGCGCGGACCGGCACCACGGGGGAGGCGACCGTCGCCTACGCGAGCTGGCGCGCACCCGTACCGACACGGCTGCCCGAGGTGACCCCGCTGCGCGCCCGGGCGATGACCGCGCCCGACGGTGAACACTTCGCGGTCGCGCCGTTCGGCCGGGCCGGCCTGGTGCTGGTGGTGGCCCGCGAGCGCACCGGGACGCCGGCCGCGGCGGCGTTCCACGCCACCGAGGTGGACCGGCTGGCGCAGCTCGTCCGGGCCGGCGCGGTGATCCTCGGCGACCGGCTCGACCTGGTCGGAGCTCCGCCGGCGGCGGCGAACCCCTGAGCCCGGCCCGCCCGCCGGTCACTGTGGCGCAGGTCGCGGCGGCCGATCCGGGCCGTCACCCCGGGGCAACCGGCCCGCAACAGCCAGCGGCGAGGGTCGTACGGGGAAAGGGAGGCAACCATGACGTTGTGGCGGATCCGGGCGACCGTGGACGACCGGCCCGGCTACCTGTCCGTGCTCACGGCCAGCCTGGCGTTGCGCGGGGTCAACATCCTCGCCGTGCAGGTGCACACCACCGAGCGGGGCGCGGTCGACGACTTCCTGGTCGACGCGCCGGACGCGCTCGGCGAGGCCGACCTCGTCGCCGCCGTGGAGCGGGGGCGGGGCCGGGACTGCTGGGTCGCGCGCAGCGAGGCGCGCGGGCTGGCCGACCAGCCCACCCGGGTGCTCGGCCTGGCCAACCGCCTCGTGCGGGACCCGGACGCGGCCGGGGACGCGCTGCGCACCCTGCTCGGCGCGGACATGGTCAGCTGGCGGCCCGCGCCGGCCGGCGCCGGTGCCGGGATCACCGGCACCACCATGCTGCTGGCCGACCCGGGCGGCGGCGCGTTCACCCTGCGCCGCGTCGCCCCGGACTTCACCCCGGCCGAGTACGCCCGGGCGCAGGCCCTGCTGGAGCTGTCGGCCACGGCCGCACGTCGGGCCGCCGAGCAGGTCACCCTGGTGCTGCCCGACGGGACCGAGGCGGCCGTACGCCCGGCGGGTGCCGACGACCTGGCGGGCGTGGTCGAGCTGCACGAGGGGTGCTCGGCGCGCAGCCGGTACCGCCGCTACCTGGGCGGCGCGGTGGTGCCCTCGGCGGCCCGGCTGCGCCGGCTGCTGGAGCCGGCCCGGGGCCTGACCCTGCTCGCCACGGCCGGCGGCGACGCCGGGCCGACGGAGACGGTGCTGGCGATGGCGAACCTGCTCGCCGAGGGCGACGAGGCGGAGGTGGCGCTGCTGGTCCGGGACGACTGGCAGCGGCGGGGGCTCGGTTCGGCCCTGCTGCGCAGGCTGGTCCGGCACGCCGATCAGGCCGGGTACGCGGCCCTGGTGCTGCACGTCCACGCGGAGAACGCCCCGATGCTGCGCACCCTGCGGAGACTCGGCCGGCCCACGCCGACCGAGCGCGACGGTGCCCTGCTCACCCTCACCGTCCCGCTCGCCGCCGGCGCCGCCGTGGAGGGAAGGGCACCGTGTTGACGCCTCCGGTACGGGAAGGCCCCCTGCCAGGCGTCGGCAGGGGACCTTCCGCGCGCCTCAGGTCGTGGGGTAGCTGCTGTAGTCGGGGAAGTTGCCGTAGAGGCGACCGCCGCCGCCCTGGGTGACCGCCTGCACCAGCAGGTCGCCGCCCACGAAGGCGCCCTTCCAGGACGCGCCCCGGCCGCCGAACGGCTCCTCCCGGTCGCCCCGGGAACGCGGCTTGTTGATGCCCACCTTGAACGCCTGGAGGTCGACCGCCAGCTTCCCGGCCAGCTCCTCGTCGTCGCAGGCCAGCGAGGCGACCAGCGCGCCGTTGGAGGCGTTCATCGCGGCCAGCAGCTCGTCGGTGGTGTCCACCACCACGATGGTGTCGACCGGGCCGAACGGCTCGGCGTGCATCAGCCGGGACCGGCCGGGCGGGGCCAGCAGCACCGACGGCGCCACGTACGCGGAGGTGTCCTGCCCGTCCAGGAACGGCGCGCCGGCGAGCTTGCCCCGGTGCAGCGGCACCGCGCCGCCGCGTACCGCCTCGTCGACCTTGCGGCGCAGCTCGTCGGCCTTGGCGGCGCTGATCAGCGGGCCGAAGTCCAGCTCGGGCAGCGGGTCCCCGGCGGCCCAGTCGTCGCCGACGGCGAGCGGGTGTCCGAACCGGACCGAGCGCACCACCGGAAGGTACATGTCGAGGAACTCGTCGACGAGGTCCCGCTGGACCACGAAGCGCGGGTACGCGGTGCAGCGCTGCTTGCCGTACTCGAAGCCCTTCTTGAGGTGCCCGGCGAGCAGGTCCCACTGCGAGAAGTTCCAGATGCCCCAGGCGTTGAGGCCCTCCTGCTCGATGAAGTGCCGCTTGTCGGAGTCGAGTAGCGCCGCGGCCACCTTGCCGCCGTTGGAGCGGCCGCCGACGAACGCCACCGCGCCGACCTCCGGGGCCCGGACGAGCACCTCGGAGAGTTCCTCGCCGCCGCCGGAGACCAGGGTGGCGGGCAGCCCGGCCCGGTGCATCAGGGCGTGCGCGACGGTGAGGCAGACCGCGCCGCCCTGCGACGGGGTCTTGGCGATCACCGCGTTGCCGGCGAGCAGCTGCACCAGCTCGGCGTGCACGAGCACGCTCATCGGGTAGTTCCACGACGCGATGTTGCTGACCGGCCCGGGCAGCGGCTCCCGGCCGTCGGCGAGCATCCGGTCGATCTCGCCGACGTACCAGCGGACGCCGTCCAGCGCCCGGTCCACGTCGGCGCAGGCCAGCCGCCACGGCTTGCCGATCTCCCAGACCAGCAGCAGGGCGAGCAGGTCGCGGTGGGCGGTGAGGGCGTCCAGCGCGTCGGTGACCCGGGCCTTGCGCTCGGCGAGCGGGGTGTCGGCCCAGACGCGGTGCGCGGCGGCGGCGTGCGCGACCGCGGCGCGGGCGGTCTCCGCGTCGAGGCGGGGCAGGTTGACCAGCACGGTGTTGTCGACCGGCGTGCGGACCGGGCTGGGCGTGCCCACCGCGTGCCAGTCGCCGCGCACGAGGTTGTGCAGCGTGGTGACGCCGTCGACCGGGGCGCCGAACGCCTCCGGCGCGGCGGCCACCGCGCGGGCGAGGGTGTCGGACCAGGCGGTGCCGTCGGCAAGTCGTAGAGCCATCGCGATCTCCTCAGGGTGTGGCCGGGGGAGCGGCGGCGTCGATGGCACCGCTGGTGTCGCGTACTGTCGCGCGCCGGAAAGCGGCGCGGCAACCGTACGTTCGTATGCCGGAACGCCCGGCCCGCGCCCGGCCGGCCGCGGCGCGACCTCCCGGCCACGATCCCCGGCCCTGAGCTGGTCGTACGCGGGCAGGACATGCATAGGCTTGGATGATGTGATGCACGTCCGGGTGGCGTCGACCGGCTCGCCCGTCAGTGCGCTCAAGCGGCTCCGGCGGATCGACGCGCCAGCCGCCAGGTCGGGAAATGGCGCCGGCCGAGGGGCCGCCGATTGGCGCCGCCGACGGGCGGAACGGCGGCCGGCCGGCCCGGGACGAGACCGGAAGCAGCCCCACGGGAGGCGCCGGGTGCGACGGCTGGGGGTGGAAACGGCGACCGGCCGCCGGACGAGGTGTCCGGCGGCCGGTCGGGCTCAGGTGGGATCAGCTGGTGAAGGTGACGTTGTCGCGCCGGCGGCGCAGCATCAGCAGCGCGCCGCCACCGATCAGGACGAGGCCGCCCAGCGCGATGCTGGTCGTCGCCACGCCGGTCAGCGGCAGGCCGCCCTCGTTCTCGTCGTCGCCACCACCGCTGCCGCCCGTGCTCTCCGACGGCGTGACCGACGTCGACGGCGAGACCGACTCCGACGGCGAGACGGACCCGCTCGGGGAGGTGGACTCCGACGGGGACACCGACGTCGAGGGCGACACCGAGGTGGACGGCGACGGGGAGGCCGACGCCGACGGGCTGGGGGTCGGCGACTGCGTCGGGGCGGTCCCGGCGCAGGTGTGGCTCAGGTTGAACCGGTCGGCCTCGCCGCTGATCGTGGCGGTGCCGTCGACCAGGGTCCACCCGGCCGGCGTGAACACGTAGGCGTGGATGACCCGGCCGCCCGCGGAGTAGAGGTAGTCGGGGTAGGCGTCGGAGGCGTCCGGCACCTTCACGGTCACCGGGCCGGTGCCGTTGTCGAAGGTCAGGGTGATGCTCTCGAAGCTCCCGGACTTCCCGCCGCCGGGAAGCACGAAGTGCCACCCGTCCTGGCCGGCCGCGAGGTCGTCGAAGCGCTCGTCGTCGCACTCCTGCTGGAAGGCGGCTGCCGTCGAGCCCTGGTGGGCCGGGTGGAGCGGGGCCGTGCTGCTGGCCCAGGCGGGGGTGGCGAGAGCGAGAAGGGCCGTAGCGGCGGCTGTGGAAACGGCAGCGCGCGCCACGCGCCGACGGTGTGCCATGAGGACTCCTCTGGAGTTGATCGAGGGGACAGCACATGATCGCACAATGCGTGACGGTCGTGGACATCGGTCGATCGGCCTGAGCAGCGGCGACGCGGCAAGATTGAGCGACCCGGCGTCGGAATTTCTCACCCTTCGCAGGCGTGTCGATGTAACGCGATAGGCCCCGACGACGCTCCGTCCCGGCGCCCGCGCTGGGACCGGTTCATCCTGGCCAGTCGTCACGGCACCCACACCGGCCCGGGCCCCGGCCCGCCGGGCTCTCACACGACACCCACACCGCCACGGACCCCAGCCCTCCGGGCTCTCACGGCACCCCACCGTCCTGATGCTCACCGGTCGCGCGGATCTTGGACAGTACCCGTTCGCGAGGTGCGGGAACTGTCCAAGATTTACTTCGCGGGTCGCCAGCCGGCGGCGATGAGGGCCCGGCGGACGGAGTCGGCGACCTCGTCGGGGCGGGCGCGGACCAGCCACGCCGGGAAGCGGAGGATGCGGTCCCCGGAGGTCCAGACGTCGTTCTGGCGCTTCATGTCGGCCGCCCAGTGCCGGACGTCCATGTGGTGGGCCCCGTCGATCTCCACGTGCAGCCCCCACTCCCGCCAGTACGCGTCGAGCCAACGGGTGCGCCCGGCGGCGTCGGCGCGCCGCTGCTGGAGGCCGGGCGCGGGCAGGCCGTGGCGGCGGCAGAGCCGGACGAAGTCGAGCTCCGAGAGCGCCTCCGCACCGCCGGAGATGTCGGCTACGGTCTGCCGGATCAACGCCCGCCGACGGGCTCGGGGTAGCGCCTCCACCACGGCCGACAACTCTTCCGGCGTGACCCGTCGCTGCTGACAGCCCGCCGCCAGCGTCGCCTGCGCCTGATCGACCGTACGGGCCCAGCCGGCGGCGTCCACCAGTGCCCGGGCGGTGCAGGTCCGCGGCGGACGGGCGCGCTGGAGATGCGCCGCCGGCAGCACCGACGTGCGGTGCACGACGACCGCCGGCATGTCGATCGGCAGCCGGCCCAGCACCGTGCGGCCCGCCCGCCGGTGCGCCGGCACGAGCACGTGCAGAGGATCCCGCCGCAGTCCGCGTACGCCCGCCTCGGCGGCAGCCGTCGCGCCGGCCAGCACGGCCCCGGGACCCGTGGCGAGCACGGCCACCCACAACTGCTGGTCCCGGGTCAGCCGGCCGTTGCCGGTGAGCAGGACGCCCCGGCAGATCGAGCGCCAGCGCCCGGAGCGGACGTGTCCGCGTACGGTGCCCTCGGTCAGCAGCCGGGTCGCCTGGGCGGTGGTGACGACGCCGGCCTGGTCGAACGCCAGCCAGTCGAGCGCGTCGGCCTCGTCGGAGGGAAGGATGGGCCACATCCGTCCCACCATCGCCGCCCGCCCGGCCCCGCGCCGCCGGATCCCCGACCGTCCGGCCCGCGGATCCTGGACAGCTTCCGTTTCCCGAGGACGGTAACTGTCCAGGATTCGGGGCATCCCCTCCACGTGGAGTTGCTGACGGTGGGGCACGGGGCGGCGGACCGGGCGCGGCTGGGCGAGCTGCTCGCCGGCGCCGGGATTGCCCTCGTCGTGGACGTGCGGCGGTTCCCCGCGAGCCGCACCAACCCCGACGTCCGCCGTGAGGAGCTGGCACGCTGGCTGCCGGCGGCCGGGATCGACTACCGCTGGGAGCAGCGCCTCGGCGGGCGGCGGCACACGCCGGCCGGCATCGCCGAGCCGGACAGCTGGTGGACCGTCGCCGCCTTCCGGGCGTACGCGGCGTACACCCGTACCGCCGACTTCCGGGCGGCGCTGGACGCGGTGCTCGCCGGCGCGGCGGCCCGGACCACGGCGGTCATGTGCAGCGAGAGCGTCTGGTGGCGCTGCCACCGACGACTGGTCGCCGACGTGGCCGCGCTGGGGCGCGGCGTGCCGGTGGTCCACCTGATGCCCGACGGGCGGCTCGCCCCGCACCGGCCCGCCGCCGGCGCCCGCCGGCTGGACGGCGGCGACCTCGTCTGGGACGGCTGAGAAAATGTCCCACCGGACCCACCCGTCGGGGCGTCGCCGCGCGTGGTCCCCGTCGGGAGGTGGGGTGTGGACCCTGAGGAGTCGTTCCGCGCGTACGTGTCGGGGCGCATCGCGGCGCTGTCCCGCGCGGCGTGGCTGCTGACCGGCGACCGCCACCAGGCCGAGGACCTCGTCCAGCTCACCCTGGTGCGGGTCGCCCGGCACTGGGAGCGGATCAGCGCGGCCGGCGATCCCGACCCGTACGTGCGGCGCACCATGTACAGCCAGCACGTGTCGCTGTGGCGGCGCCGGTGGCGGGGCGTGGACCTGCGGGCCGAGCCGCCGGAGCGGGCCCTGCCGGACGGCAGCGCCGACGTCGCCCGCGCCCTGGTGGTGCGGGCGGCGCTGGCCCGGCTGGCGCCCCGGCAGCGGGCCGTGCTGGTGCTGCGCTTCTACGAGGACCTCACCGAGGTGGAGACGGCCCAGACGCTCGGCTGCTCGGTCTCCACCGTCAAGAGCCAGACCCGGGACGCGCTGGCGCGGCTGCGTACGCAGGCTCCCGAACTGGCCGAGCTGGTCGGCGCGACGGCGGGGGAGGCGTGATGGGCGAGGAGCTGCGGAACGTGCTGCGGGATCTGGGCGAGCGGATGCCACCGGTCCGGCTGGGCGACGACCCGTGGACGGCGGGACGGCGGCTGCGGCGGCGGGCGCGGCGGCGGGCCGCCGTGGCGTCGCTGGTGGTGGTGCTGGCCTGCGCCCTCGGCGTGCCGGTGACGCTCGGCGCCGTCGAGCAGCGGTCGATGACGGGCGCCGTGCCCGCCGCCGTGCCGCACCGGATCGGGCTGCCGTACATGTGGCAGGCGACCGTCGAGCAGGATCCGCCCGGCCGAGCGTCGCTGCTGTTCAGCGGCGGCGACCACCTCGGCCTCCGTGGCATCGACCCGATCGACCACGAGGGCAAGGTGGCGGTGCTCGGCATGGGTGGGAAGTACCGCATGATGCTCTACGGCGAGGCCGAGCGCAGCGCCGGGATCGACGTGCTGCTCTCTCCGGACAGCCGGTACGTCGCGGACGGTTCCGCCGACGGGTGGGTCCACGTCACCGACCTCACCACCGGCGACCGGCGGTCCTTCGCCGGCGGGGCGGACAGCACCTGCTGCACCACGCCGGTCGCCTGGGCCCCGGGCGGCGACGCCCTGCTCGTGCTGTCCCACGCCGACGCCGACGCGGACGGCGACGGGGTGTACCCCAGCCGGTTGCTCCTGCTGGACCTGGCCACCGGCGCCAGCCGTCGGGTGGGGGGCGACCTCGGCGACCGGTGGGGCCTACGCACCGGGTCGCTGGCCGCGTTCTCCCCGGACGGCACCCGGATCGCCGTCGCCGCCGGCGGCGAGCTGACCATGCTGGACCGCGCCGGCACGGTCGCCTGGTCCCGCGAGCTGGGGCCGGACGAACGGCTCGCCGGGGTCGGCGCGTTCACCCCCGACGGCTCGGCGGTCGCCGTCTTCCGTCTCGACGGCTGCCGGAGCGGGTGCGACGCCGACCAGCGGGCCGCCCGCACGTGGCGGACCGGCTACGTCGACGCGGCGACCGGCGGGGACGGCACCGGCCCCGCCCTGCCCCCGGCCGAGGGGCAGGCCCTGCGCGCGCTGGGCTGGCGCAACGGCCGCGCCCTGGTCGCGCTCAGGTACGTCCCGAAGCCCGGCGTGATCATGGGGGAGAGCAACGAGTGGGACGACACCGGCTACTGGGAGACCGGCCACGTCCAGCTGGTGTCGCTGCGCCCCGACGGGCGCGTCCAGGTGCTGCTCGACCCGCCCGACGGCGTGCGGGCGATGGACGTGGCGCGCCACCTGATGGAGGCCGGCCGGTTCGGCGCCTCGCCCCCCGACCCGCGTGCGTTCCCGGCCCGGCCGCTCGTCCTGCTGCCGGCCGTGCCGGTGCTGCTGATGGTCGGCGGGGTCGCCGGGGCGGTGCTGTGGTGGCGCTGGCGCCGGCGCCGGCGCCGGGCGGTCAGTCGGTGAGCTCGTCGGCGAGCAGGTCCATCAGCAGCCCGTCGTGCCAGCGGCCGTCCTCGCCGCGCTCGTAGCGGCGCAGCACGCCCACGGGACGGAAGCCGACCTTGGCGTAGCTGCGCACGGCCGGGGTGTTGGCCGCCGCCGGGTCGATGGTGAACCGGTGGTGCCCGTGCGCCTCGACCAGGTGCCGGACCAGGGTGCGGATCGCGTCCGGCCCGAGCCCCCGGCCGTGCACCGACGGGTCGAGGAAGACGTCCAGGCTGGCGTGCCGGTAGTCCGGGTCGTCCTCGGCGTACCACTGGATGGCGCCGACCACCCGGTCGTCGTGCTCGATCGCGTACACCGACAGGTCGTCGTCGGCCAGGTCGGCCCGCACGGCCGCAGCGAGGTCGTCGCCGCCGCGCCACCAGCGCCGGACCTGCGGGGTGGCGCGGATCGCGGCGAGCGCCGGCACGTCGGCCGCGGTGGCCGGACGCAGCGTGACCGCCTTGCCCCGCAGCATCCCCCTCAGCCCCGGATCTCGCCGTGCTCGACGCAGACCGCCGCCCAGCCGACCGGCAGCACCTGCACCTTCATCCGGCGGCGGCAGCGCGCGCAGTACCGCGGCGGCTCCAGCTCGCGCGCCGCCCGGCAGGCCGCGTGGGCACCGGCGCCGGCCGGCTCGCCGCACCGGTCGCACCACGGGTCGGCGGCCACCCCGCCGCCCGCCGCCGGCACCCCGTCGCTCGTCGTCACCGGGGCGCTCACCGCGTCGCTCGTCGTCACCGGGCGCTCACAGCGTCGCGGAGAGCGCCTTGACCGGCATCTTCAGGTCGTCGAGCAGCTCGAGATCCGCGGTCGCCGGCCGGCCCAGGGTGGTCAGGTAGTTGCCGACGATCACCGCGTTGATGCCGCCCAGCAGGCCGTCGCGCGTGCCCAGGTCACCGAGGGTGATCTCGCGGCCGCCCGCGTACCGCAGGATGGTGCGCGGCATCGCGAGCCGGAAGGCGGCGATGGCGCGCAGGGCGTCCTTGCCCTCCACCACCGGCCGGTCGCCGAGCGGGGTGCCGGGCCGGGGGTTGAGGAAGTTCAGCGGGACCTCGTGCGGGTCCAGCTCGGCGAGCTGCGCGGCGAACTCGGCCCGCTGCTCCACCGTCTCGCCGAGGCCGAGGATGCCGCCGCAGCAGACCTCCATGCCGGACTCGCGGACCATCCGCAGCGTCTCCCAGCGCTCCTCCCACGAGTGCGTGGTGACCACGTTCGGGAAGTAGGAGCGGCAGGTCTCCAGGTTGTGGTTGTAGCGGTGCACGCCCATGTCGACCAGCTCGTCGACCTGCTCCTGGCTGAGCATGCCCAGGGACGCGGCCACCTGGATGTCGACCTCGGCCTTGATCGCGGCGACGCCCTCGCGCATCTGCTTCATCAGTCGGGCGTCCGGGCCGCGCACGGCGGCCACGATGCAGAACTCCGTCGCCCCGGTCGCGGCCGTCTGCCTGGCCGCCTCGACCAGCGACGGGATGTCCAGCCAGACCGAGCGCACCGGCGAGGTGAACAGGCCGGACTGCGAGCAGAAGTGGCAGTCCTCCGGGCAGCCGCCGGTCTTCAGCGAGACGATCCCCTCGACCTCCACCTCGGGGCCGCACCAGCGCATCCGCACCTCGTGGGCGAGCTGGAGCGCGGCGGGCAGGTGTTCGTCGGGCAGGTTCAGCACGGCGAGGACGCCGGCCTCGTCGAGACCGACGCCGTTCTCCAGCACCTGGGTTCGGGCCTGGTCGAGGATCTCTGGCATGGCTCGTACCCTACAAGGCCGCCCGGCCGGGAAGAACGGCCAGCGTGTCGGGCCGGCGGCGCCGGGGTGGACGCGCCGGGCCAGGTCCGGCGGGTGGTAATTTCGCCCGGCGGAAGCAGCCGACGACGAGCGGCACGGGCGGCGTGGGGGTGACGGTGGCGGACTGGCTGGCGGCGCTCGACCGCCGCGCCGAGCTGCGCGCGAAGGCGGGGCTGACGCGCACGCTGCTGCCCCGGGCCGCCGGCGACGCCGCGGTCGACCTGGCCGGCAACGACTACCTCGGCCTGGCCACCCACCCCGAGGTCACCGCCGCGGCGGCGCGGGCGCTGTCCGCGTACGGGCTGGGGGCCACCGGGTCGCGGCTGGTGCGTGGCTCCACCGACGCCCACCACGCGCTCGAGGACGCCCTCGCCGACTGGCTCGGCACCGACCGGGCGCTGGTCTTCTCGTCCGGCTACCTGGCCAACCTCGGGGCGGTCCGGGCGCTCGTGCGGCCGCGTACGCTCCTGGTCTCCGACGCCCACAACCACGCGTCGCTGATCGACGGCTGCCGGATCTCCGGCGCGGAGACCGTGGTGACGCCGCACGCCGACGTGGCGGCGGTGGCCGCCGCGCTCGCCGCCGCGCCGGGCCGGCCGGCGGTGGTCGTCACCGAGTCGGTCTTCTCCGTCGACGGCGACCTCGCCCCGCTGGCCCGGCTGCACGCCGTCGCCCGGGAGCACGGCGCGATACTGCTCGTCGACGACGCGCACGCCCTCGGGGTGACCGGCCCGGCGGGCGCCGGGGGCGTCGCCGCCGCCGGTCTCGCCGGCCAGCCCGACGTGGTGGTCACCGCGACCCTGTCCAAGGCGCTCGGCGGCGCGGGCGGTGTGGTCGCCGGGCCGGCCGCGCTCGTCCGGCACGTGGTCGAGACCGGGCGGACGTTCATCTTCGACACCGCGCTGCCTCCGGCAGTCGCCGCCGGCGTCCACACCGCCGTCGGGTTGGCCCGCGACGGTGACGGCCTGCGCGCGGAGTTGGCCGAGCGGGCCGCCCTCGCGGTGCGCCGGCTGACCGCCGCCGGCCTGGCCGTCTCCGACCCCGACGGCGCGGTCGTCTCGGTCACCGCACCGGGGCCCGAGGCGGCGACCGCGTGGGCGGCCGACTGCCGCGACCGGGGGGTGGCCGTCGGCTGCTTCCGCCCCCCGTCCACCCCGGACAGCCGGTCCCGGCTGCGGCTCACCATCAGCGCGGCGGTGCCCCGGCGGGACTTCGAGCGGGCCCTGGAGGTCATCGTGGAGTGTGCACCGTGAGCGCGAGGAGTGAGCCGGTGTTGCGAGCCCCGCAGTCGCGAACTGAGGTGGCAGCGTGAGCGCGAGGAGTGAGCCGGTGTTGCGAGCCTCGCAGTCGCGAACTGAGGTGGCACAGTGACCAAGCCGTGGCGGGGGCCGGTGCTGGTGACCGGCACCGACACCGAGGTCGGCAAGACCGTGGTGACCGCCGCGATCGCGGCCGCGGCGCAGGCCGCCGGCCTGCGCGTCGCGGTGGTCAAGCCCGGCCAGACGGGTACGGCCACCGGCGAGCCCGGCGACGTCGACTCCGTCACCCGGCTGGCCGCCCCGCTGACCGGCCGCACCCTGGCCAGCTTCCCGGACCCGCTCGCCCCGCTGGCCGCGGCCCGGGTCGCCGAGCTGGAGCCACTGGAGCTCTACACCGCCGTCGACGCCGTCCGCGAGGAGGCCGAGAAGCACGACCTGGTGCTGGTGGAGGGCGCCGGCGGGCTGCTCGTACCGATGGGGCTGCGGCCGTCGGGGGCGCCCTGGACGGTGGCCGACCTGGCGGTCTCGCTGGGCTCCCCGGCCGTGGTGGTGGCCCGGGCCGGGCTCGGCACCCTGAACCACACCGCGCTCACCCTGGAGGCACTGGAACGCCGGGCGGTGCCGGCCGGCGTGGTGATCGGCGCGTGGCCGGCCGACCCGGAGCTGGTGCACTGGGCCAACCTCACCGAGCTGGTGCCGCACCTGCTGGGCGCCCTGCCGGCGGGTGCCGGCGCGATGGACCCGGGGGTGTTCCGGCGGTCCGCGCCCGGCTGGCTCACCCCGGCGCTCTACGGGGTGCTCGACGACTGGCGTGCCTGGGCCGACGAGATATGAGCACCTGACTTTCGTCGGTGCCCGCCCAGGTCGGGCGTGGGTAGCCTGGCCGCCGTGGAGAGCTGGTGGGCCTCGCGCGCGGGCGGCGGACGGGTGGCCCGGGCGGGCGTCCGGCGGTGGACCGGTGACCTGCTCCTGTGGCTGGTGACCGCCGCCCCGATCGGGTACGCGGGCGTCACGCCGCCGCACTCCGGGCGGGCCGTCGCCCTGACGGTCGGCGCGCTGCTGCTGCTCGCCGCGGCGGTCGCGGTGAGCCGGCGGTGGCCGGTGGCCGCCCTGGTGGCGGCGGTGCTCGGCTCGTTGCTGGACGGCAACTTCCTCTTCGCGATCCCGGTGTTCAGCTACCTGACCGGCCGCCGCAGCGCCACCGCCGTGCCGGCTGCTCTCGCCTTCGCCGCCATCGCGGCCGGCGGCACCGCACTCAACCTGGGGCTGCTCGGCACCGGCGCGGCCACCTGGTTCCTGCTCGCCTCGGTGCTGCTCTTCGCCGGGGTGTTTCCGTGGCTCGTCGGGCGGTACCGGCGCCAGCAGGCCGCCCTGGCCGACGCCGGCCGGTGGCACGCCGAGGCCCGGGACCGCGAGCAGCGGGGCGCCGCGGAGCGGATCCGGCTGCGGGAACGGGCCCGCATCGCGCAGGAGATGCACGACTCGCTCGGGCACGACCTGAGCCTGATCGCCCTGCGCGCGGCCACCCTGGAGGTCACCGACGACCTCGCCCCGGCGCACCGGGCCGCCGCCGGCGAACTGCGGGCCAGCGTCGCGGCCGCCACCGAGCGACTGCACGGGATCATCGGGGTGCTCCGGGACGAGGGCGGAACGGCCACCACCCGGCCGGCCGACGAGACCGTCGCGGACCTGGTCGACGGGGCCCGGGAAGCCGGCATGGCGGTCGACGTGGACCCGCCGGGCGGGCTGCCGGACCTTCCGGCGGCCACCGCGCGCACCCTGCACCGGGTGGTCCGGGAGGCGCTCACCAACGCCGCCCGGTACGCGCCCGGCGCGGCGGTCACCGTCGCCCTGGCCGGCGACGGCGACCGGGTCGAGGTGTCGGTCGTCAACGCGCCGCCGCCGGCCGGGCCGCTGCCCGGCCCGCCGTCCAGCGGTTCCGGCCTGCTCGCCCTCGCCGAGCGGGTCCGCCTCGCCGGCGGTGCCCTGACAGCCGGTCCCCTGGGCGGTGGCGGCTTCGCCGTCCGCGCCCGGCTGCCGCTGGACGGCCTTTCCGTCGCCGACGCCGTCCTCCCGCCCGGCGACGTCCCAGGCCTCGGCGACGCCTTAGGCCTCGGCGACGCCCCAGGCCCCGCCGGCGGCCCAGACCCTGCCGGCGGCCCAGACCCTGCCGGCGGCCCAGACCCTGCCGGCGGCCCAGACCCTGCCGCCGGCCCTCGGCCGGCCGAGGCCGAGCAGCGGCTGCGCGCCGCCCGCCGACGGGTCCGGCGTAGCCTGCTGACGGCGCTCGGCGCCCCGGTGGGCCTCGCCCTCGTCCTGTCGCTGGTCTACTACCCGGTCGCCACCGCCGGTACGGTGCTTCACGCGGACGCCTTCGCGCGGATGCCCCTCGGCGCGGAGCGCGCCGCGCTGACCGGGCTGCCCCGGCGCCAGCTCGACCCGCCCGCCGAGCCGGCGCGGCCCGGCTGCGAGTACTACACCGACGGGAACTTCCCCCTGGCCGAGCCGACCTGGCGGCTCTGCTTCGCCGACGGCCGGCTGGTCAGCAAGGAGCGGATCACGGATGAACGCTGACATGGGCGGCCCGGTGCGGGTCGTGCTCGCCGACGACGAGGCGATGATCCGGGCCGGTGTCCGGGCCATCCTGGCCACCGATCCGGGGATCGAGGTGATCGGTGAGGCTGCCGACGGCCGGGCCGCCGTGGACCTCGTCCGGGCGCACCGGCCCCGGGTGGCGCTGTTGGACATCCGGATGCCGAGGCTGGACGGGCTCAGCGCGGCCGCCGAGATCCGCCGCCTCGTGCCGGAGACCGCGACGGTCATGCTGACCACCTTCGGCGAGGACGACCACGTGGCTCGGGCGCTCGGGCACGGGGCCAGCGGGTTCCTGCTCAAGGCCGGCGACCCGCGCGAGCTGATCGCCGGGGTGCACGCCGTCGCCGACGGCGGCGCGTACCTGTCGCCGCGGGTGGCCCGTCGGGTGATCGAGCTGGGCGGGGACCGGGTGGCCCGCCGGCCGGTGGCGCGGGACCGGCTCGCCGGGCTGACCGAGCGGGAGCGGGAGGTGCTCGCGCTGGTCGGGGCGGGACTGTCCAACGCCGAGATCGCCCGCCGGCTCTACCTGGTCGAGGGCACCGTGAAGAGCTACCTGACCAGCATCTTCACCCGGCTGGAGGTGCGCAACCGGGTGCAGGCGGCGATCCTCGCGTACGAGGCGGGGCTGGTCGAGCCCGGCGGCTGACCCGCCCCGTGCCCGCACGCGCCCAGGGCGGCGCCACCGGGCACGGCACCCCACCGGGCGCTGTCGACCTGCCCTCATGGACGGGGCGGCGGGCGCCTTCGGGTGGTCTGGGGGACGGCGGCGCCTTCCGGGGTGGTCTCATGGATGGGGCAGCTCGACAGGGGCGCTCAGACTGCCCGCCCTCGGCCGAAAGCGACCGACCGGAAGGCTTCAATCTGGCCACCCGGCCCCCCGACCATCCGCCGCCACGCCGCCACGCCGCCACGCCACGCGGGGCGTCGGCGGCTCAGCGGCGGCGGACGACGAAGGCGTCGGGCATCCGGAACGTGAGGTTGTCGGGGCACCACGGCTCGCGGACGACGGCGACCCCGTCCAGCAGCGGCGCCGTCTCGCCGACCACCACCGCCGCCTCCATCCGGGCGAGCTGGTCGCCGACGCAGCGGTGTGCGCCTGCCCCGAAGGCCAGGTGCCGGCGGGATCCGCGCTGCCCGGGCCGGAACTCGTCGGGCGCCTCCACGGTGGCCGGGTCCCGGCCGGCGCGGGCCAGCCACAGCACGATGCTGGTGCCCGCCGGCACCGCCGTCGCGCCCAGCGTGGCGTCCACGGCGGCCACCCGTCGCCAGGTGACGATCGGCGGCTCCAGCCGCAGCCCCTCCTCGACCACGTCGGCGACCGCGACGGTGCCGGCCCGCAGGCCGGCCAGCACGGCCGGCTCGCCGGCCAGCCGGTGCAGCAGCAGGGTGAGGAACTGCGACGTGGTCTCCTGGCCGGCGACGAGCAGGAAGAACAGCGCGCCGACCACCACGTCGGGCGGGTGCCCGGCGGCCCGCAGCGACCCCGCGAGCCCGCCCCCGGTCTCGGCGAACTCCCGCAGCACCCGGTGGAACCGGCCCACCTCGGCCGCGAGCGCCGCCTGGCGGTCGGCGTCCAGTGGCGCCCAGAACAGTTCCAGCGCCGCGCGGGCGAACTCCTTCACGGCCGCGACCGGCGTGTCGGGCAGCTCGACCAGCCGGGCCAGCACCAGCAGCGGCAGGTCGGCGGCGAGTTCGGCGTAGAGGTCGACCGGCGCGCCCGCGTCCAGGGCGGCGCCGATCGCGGTGAGGCGCTCCCGGACCAGTCCGGTCAGCCAGGGCCGTTGCGCGGCGACCCGGGTCGGGTGCAGGGCCTCGGCGACGATCGCCCGAATCTGCGGGTGGCTGGCGCCGCCGTTGTTCGCCAGGGTCGGCGGCAGCCGGAACCGGTGCCCGGCCAGCACCCGCAGGGCGGCCACCGGGATCGGGGTCACCGCGTCCAGCGCGTTGTCCGGCCGGTACGTGACCGGGTCGGTCAGCACCTCCCGGACCAGCGCGTGCCGGGTCACCACCAGGTGTTCGACACCCACGTGGTCGGCCACCCGGGCCACGTCCGGCCAGTGCGCGTCGGTGGTCTGCGCCCAGCTCCGGAACAGCACGTCGACACGCTATCGGGCGGCTCCCGGCAGCCCGGCCCGCAACTGCCACACCGTGGTGCGCTTCACCCGTACGCTCTCCAGCGTCTCGGGCACCGGCACGTCGTAGGCGGCCAGCTCGTCGAAGCGGTCGCGGGGCAGGAACGCCCGGCCGGGATCGCCGACCAGCACGTCCGCCCCGGCGCGGGCGGCCCGGAGCAGGAAGCGCAGCACCCGGTTGGCCATCGCCTCGCTGTAGAACACGTCCCCGGCGAACACCACCTCGGCCCCGCCGGCGTCGCCGTCGAGGATGTCGCCGAGTTCCGCGTCGACGCGTACCCCGTTGGCCTCGGCGTTGACCGCCACGGCCGCGACGGCCAGCTCGTCGATCTCCACGGCGCGGACGGCGGCGGCGCCGGCCCGCGCGGCGGCGATGGCGACCAGGCCGGAGCCGGCGGCGAGGTCGAGCACCCGGCGGCCGGCGACCAGCTCGGGATGGTCGCTGACGTACCTGGCCAGCGCCTGCCCGCCGGCCCAGGCGAAGGCCCAGAACGGCGGCGGCTGCGCGCTGCGGAACTCGCCCTCGGTCAGCTCCCACAGCCCGATGGCGTCGTCCGCCTGGTGCAGCCGCACCTCGGGGACGAAGGCGACCGGGGCGAGGCGGGCGTGCAGCCGGACGAAGGCGGTGGAAAGGTCGGACACGCCGCCGATTGTCTCCCGCCGTCCGTCGGCCGGCGCCACCGGCCGTCGGGGCTGGCCGTCGGGGCCGGCCGGCGCGCCGACCGGCCCCGACGGACGGTCACTTCGAGAACGCCTGGAACTCCGCGATCCGCACCTGCGTACGCGCCGGGCTGGCGGTCGCGCAGTCGGTGGTGGTCGCCGGGTCGTCGTCCTGCTCGCCCGCGTAGTCCGGCCCGCCGGTGCACTGGCTGGCCAGGACCTCCAGCCGCAGGTGCGTGGCCAGCGTGGTCGGCACCGGGAACTCGCGCAGGTTGATGTCCCGCACGTACGCCCGGTACGCCCCGCCCGGGAACGCGTCCGCCGCGCTGGTGTGGATCCGCTGCCAGTTCGCCGGATCCGCGCAGTCGGTGGTCTTCGCGTTGCAGGCCGACACCGCGAACGACCGCAGCGCGCTGAGCGAGTTCTGGCTGCCCGGGTCGGCGTCGCCGGTGATCGACGGGCGCAGCATCGCGCTGACGTTGACCCGCTTCACGACCTGCGGCGCGTCGCCGGGCAGCGCCACGGTGACCTGCTTGCCGGCCACCCCGTCGAGGGAGGCCCAGTTGGTCGCCTCGGTGTCGTCGGCGATCCGGTCCAGGTTGACCCCGTCGCCGGTGATCGTCGCGCCGGAGGCGGTGGACGCCAGGTTGCGGCTCATCCGCAGGTCGACGTACCCCTCCTTGCCGGCCTTGGCGACCACGGTGAGCCGTTGGTGGCCGAAGCCGGGCGCGACGGCGAGCAGTTGGTACGTGCCGGGCACCAGCTCGATCCGGTCCGGCAGCGCCGTCGCCGGGTCGGTGTCGGCCACCGGGACCGCCCGCGCCTCGTACGCCCCGACGTACACCCGGATCGGCGCGTCGGCGCTGTCGCCCTTCGGGCGGAGGGTGAGCACGGCGTTGTCGGCGTCGGGGGCGGCGAAGCTCGGCGTCGGGTCGGTGTCGGAGGCGCCGTTGCTGGCGGCGTCCCGGCCCATCCCGGAGCGGGCGAACTCGGCCCAGATCAGGTCCTGGTTGGCGCCGCCGAAACGGAGCAGGTCGGCGGTGAGCATGTTGTCCCGCATGTCGAGCATGCTGACCTGACTGGCGGCCTGGAGCAGGAACGAGTCGAAGACGAGCTGCGCCCAGCGCCGGTTGCCCGGGCACCGGTCCACCGCCACCCTGCCCTGCGCGCAGTCGAGCTGGCGCTGCGGGGTGCCGACGCCGTACCGCTTCATCAGCGCGGCACGGATCCGGAAGTTGGTGGCGCTCCAGATCTCGCCGTCGGCGTGCACCGCCGGCCCGCCGGTGTTGTATCCGACGTCGGAGTAGTTCAGCGGGCTGCGGCTGAAGTCGTGGTTGCGGATGCCGCTGACCAGGTTGCCGGTGACGTACCCGCCGGTGACGTAGGGCGTCTCGCCGGGGGCGCGCAGCCCGTGCTCGAAGAGGTACTCGGCGGCCAGCAGGTCGCTCCACGACTCGCCCATCGAACCGCCCTGGTGCCCGCCGATGCCGCTGTCCGGGCCGGCGATCATCCGGTTGGTGATGGCGTGGGTGTACTCGTGCCCGATCACCGTCATGTCGTAGTCGCCGTCGACGCAGGGCGGGTACGGCCCGCCGGCCTGCGGCTGCCACAGGTACATGTTGGTGGTCGGCGGCAGCCCGTCGCGCGGCGTGCCCTGGTTGGCGTTGTTCCGGTTGCCGCTGAGCGCGCCCTGCTGCGCGCGGCCCTGCTCGGCGTCGCCGCCCCGGCCCTGCGGGGTCAGGTTCACCGCCTGGAGGTTCCAGCTGGCCTCGGTGAAGCCGAGGTGCCAGGCCCAGTCGTGCATCCGGTTGTGCATGGCGAAGAGGTTGGCGATCGCGGCGTCGTCGTCGTTGCGCTGCGCCGAGGTGAACACCGCGGGGTTGCAGCGGGCCTGGTGCCACTGGTCGGTGAACGGATACTCGTAGCGCCGCTCCGGGCTGGGCGTGACCGGCACGGCCGGCGTGCCGCTGCCCCAGGACCGTACGGTGTTGGCGGAGTTGCCGCGCGCGGTGCCGGTCGGCGTGCCGGTGGCCGCGTCGACGTCCCACGGCTGCCCGGTGGCCGGGTCGCGGAACCCCTCCCGGCACTCCGGTGCGGGGTCGCCGCACCAGCGCACCCGGGGGTCCTGCCCGGGGCCGAGGTCGCGCGGCGGGGTGGCCGGGAAGACGGCCCAGCTCGGGTTGTCGGAGTCGAAGTCCACGAGGTCCTCGCGGACCAGCACCTGCCCGGTGATCCCGTCGACGTAGGTGGTGAACGCCTCCGGGTGGTCGTCGTCGGCGCCGATCAGGGTCACCTCGTACGCGGCCCGGGGCCCGTCGAGCGGGGTGGGCACGGCGACGGCCCGCACGCTGTGGCTGCGGACCGCGTCGGCGGCCAGGCCCGCGTCGGCGAGTGCCGCGCCGTACGCCTGCTCGTCGGTGAGGGTGGCGGGCGCCGGCGCGGCGGTGTCCCGGGAGAGCGAGGAGCTGACCGCGAGGACCGTGCCGGCGGCCACCGCGACGGTGACCAGGCCGTCGTGCCCGGCCGGCAGGGCGCCGAAGCGCTGCCGGAGGGTGACCACCGCGCCGTCGCCGATCGGCCGGACCAGCAGCCGGTCCATCGCCTCGACCGCGGCGGCGTCCAGGCCGAAGAGGTCCTGGTTGCCGGTCAGGTACGCGCGGGCGGCCGCCTCCGGGTCGCCGGGGAGGCCGGTGGCGAGCGGGGCGCGGGCGGGGCCGAGCGCGTGCGGGGTGCCGAGCCGGTTCCAGCGGACGTCCGGGTCGGCCTTGCGGGCCAGGCCCCGCTGCCGGGCGTCGGGGGCGGCGGTGCCGGGGCGGTTGTCGACGTCGGCGTGCTCGTGTCCCTCGGCGAACGGGCCGGAGCGCCGTTCGGTGGCGGCACCGCCGGTGGGGGCGGCGCCGGTGGGGCCGGCGGGGAGCAGCGCGGCCACCACCGCGGTCGCCGCCAGGACGGGAACGAGCCGGCGTCGACGCCGGCTCATCCAGGGTGTCCACTCCGGTTGTGCCACGGGACCTCCTCGTGGGAGCGGGGTGGCCGGCTCTCCGCCGGCCGCGCAGCGCGGTGAAGCATGCGCATCTGTGGATATCAGCCCGGGTCGGCGGGAACAAGGGCCACGCCTACTCAAGGGCCGGCCGCGATGGCGGCTGCACGGATCGTGGAGACCGGGCGGTGATCGATCACCTGGAGCGTCATGGGCTCGTGGGCGACGCACCCCGGCCGCCGCCGGGAGAAGATGGTGGTCGCCGCGCTGGTGCCGCCCGGGTGGCGGCGGGCGCGACGCGGGGGCTACGGCGCCCAGTCGGGGTCGCGGCCGAAGGCGGCGACGAGGCGGTCCTGCTGGTCGGCCTCCGCCGGCACGTCGGCCTCGGCCCGGATCAGCCTGTCCCGCTGGTAGTCGCCAATCCGTCGGCCGAACCAGCGGGCGCACTCGGCGACCGCGTCGGCGTCCAGCCGGGGGTCGGCGCCGATCGCCACGGCCAGGTCCCAGCCGTGGATCAGGTGTTCCGCGACGAGCTGGTGCAGGTACTCGTCCGCCGGGGTCTCGCCGGCGGAGAGCGCGACGGTGCGTGCCAGCGCCCCGGGGTGGGTGAAGGCCAGCTCCGCCTGCGCCGCCGCCTCCCGGGCCGCCTCGACCGGGTCCGGGCCGAGCACGTCGCCGTCGTAGCGGTCGCCGACCTCCTCGATCGTCCGGCCGGCGAGCAGCGGCACGCACCACCGGTCCTCGCCGACGACGTGGTTGACCAGCGCCCGGACGTCCCAGTCCGGGCAGGGGGTCGGGTCCGACCACTGCCCGGGGCCGACCAGCTCCACCCGGTCGGTGAACTCGGCCAGGCTGCGGCGGTACGTCTCCAGCGGGTCCATGCCGACGATTGTTCCGGGCGGCCCCGGGGGCCGAGCCGTTTTGCCGGCTTCAGCCGAGGATGACCGTATCGGCCGAGCCCGTCCGCTCCACCGCCCTCCGGTGGCGGGCATCGGTCGAGCTGGTCCGCTCCGCCGGCCTCGGGGGGTCGGGGTCAGTCGAGCTGGTCCGGGTCGAGCCCGAGTTCGCGGGCGGTGACCAGGCGGACCCACTCGGCGAGCTGGCGGCGGGAGATCACCCGGTCGTGCACTGCGAGCTGCACCGCCAGGCCGTCCATCACGGCACTGATCCGCCACGCGGCGCCGGCCGGGTCGGCGCACTCGAAGGTGCCGTCGCGAACGCCTTCCGATATCACCGCCGCGAGGTCCTCCCGCCAGCGCAGGTCGAGCCGGCGGGAGACCTTCTCCAACTCCGGGGTGCGCAGCGACTCTGCCCAGCCGTCGATCCACATGGCCCACGACGTCGCCCGGCCGGCCGGCGTGTAGAGCTTCACGATCCGGCGCAGCTTGGTCAGCGGCGGGGCGCTCGACCTCATCACCGCGTCCAGTCGGGCCAGGTCCTGCTCCACCGCGTACGCGAACGCCTGCGCGAGCAGCCGGTCCTTCGTGGCGAAGTGGTAGAAGACCAGCGCCTGGCTCACCCCGGCCGCCTGCGCCACGTCGGCCGTGCGGGTGTTGGCCAGACCCCGCTCCGCGATCACGTCACAGGCCGTGCGCAGCAGGGCATCCAGGCGGATCTCGGCCGCACGTCTCGTCACGCCGTTACCGTAGCGCATCAGCTTGAACACGAGGCGTCACCGATCACGGCCCGTCCGCCCTTCCGAGAGTCAGAAGCCGGACAGTTCGACCACGCCACGAACGGCGTCGCGGCCGACCCGCTCTCTTCGCCCGGACCGGGGAGGAGAGGCTGGGTAGCCTCCTAGGAAGCTCAGGGGTGGGTCGGTCCGCCACCATCGGACGCGCCGAGAACCACCCCGATTTGGCAACCGCTCGCCGGCTCGGCTAAAGTTCTCACCCGTCACCGGTTAACGCCGGAGACACGCGGACGTAGCGCAGCTGGTAGCGCATCACCTTGCCAAGGTGAGGGTCGCGGGTTCGAATCCCGTCGTCCGCTCGGAGATGCCGCCACGCATGACGGGGGCAACCTCGGTGGGGTGGCCGAGAGGCGAGGCAACGGCCTGCAAAGCCGTGTACGCGGGTTCAAATCCCGTCCCCACCTCGGCAACAGACGAGGGCGATTGGCGCAGTGGGAGCGCGCTTCCTTGACACGGAAGAGGTCACTGGTTCAAACCCAGTATCGCCCACCAGAACGAAGGCCCGTCACCATCCGGTGACGGGCCTTCGCCGTTCCCGGACGCCGCTGCGCCGAGCCTCCGCAGGGCACTGCCGTTCGGACCGGCACCGTTCGCGGGCCGCGCCCGGATCGCCCCGGTGCACCCGGAGCCACGGACGACCACGGCCGCCCGCCCGCGATTCGTCGCGGACGGGGCGGCCGCACCCCCCGGAGCCGGCCGGACGCGTCCCCCGTTGCGGCGCGTCCGGACGTCGGTCGTCAGCTCACCGGATGGCCGGTCGGGCTCGACTGGTGGCGTCCTCGCCGCCGTCTCCCGTCAACGGTAGGGAGCACCGCCGGCCGGGCGCGAGGACCGATCCGCACAGCGACGGCGCCGGCGGTGTCGGGCTGCACAGCGACCGGACCGGCGCCGCTGCTCGGGGGGCGCACGGGCGGGAAGCCACCGGCGGTCAGGCGGGCGGCCACCCGGCCGGGTCGGCGACCAGGCCCGCGTCGGCGGTCGCGTCGAGGGTCCGTAGGGCGAGCCAGAGCTCGTGCCGGGCGCTCGGCCCGCGCAGCAGGGAACGCCCCAGCGCCTGCTCGGCCCGGCCGAGGCGCTTGCGTACGGCGGACACCGAGACGCCGAGCGCGGCGGCGGTGTCGGGCAGTCGCGCCTCGGCGCGCAGCCACGCGCGTACGGTGACCAGGCCGACGGGCGTCCCGCCGGCCTCCAGGGGTGCGAGCTGGCCGCGCGCCCAGAGGCCCAGGGCGGGGGTCGCCAGCAGCCGGTCGAGGCCGACCCACCGGTCACCGGGTGCCGCCCCCTGCCCGAACGCGCCGTCCGCGCCACCACCACCGACGGGCGGTGCCTCCGGCACGTCTTCCGGGGTCGCGGCGGAACCGAGCAGGTGCAGGGCCAACCACGCGACCGACTGGTCGGAGATCCGGGACAGGTCGAGCCCGAGGCGGTCGCGCAGCAGCGCCAGCCGGGCCGCCAGGGTGTTGCGATGGATCCGCAGGTGCCGGTGGGCCGCGCCGTCGAAGGCGAGCCAGGAGCCGAGGGTGGCGAGCAGTTCCTGCCCGTCGGGATCCATCCGTCGGGCCGGCCGGTACGACAGGCACGGCGCCAGCAGCAGCCGCGCCCAGTCCTGCCCCGCGGCGCCGAGCAGGGCGCGCAGCTCCGTCGCCCGGTCGAAGCGACAGTGCCCGTCCGGCCCGTTCCGGGCCACCGCGAGGGCGTGGAACGCCTGCTCGTAGCCGGCGGCGGTGCGGCGCAGCGGGACCGGCTCGCTCACCCCGATCCGCGTCCCGGGCACCCGTCCGGTGACGAGTCTCCCCAGCGCGTCCGCGTCGCCGGCCTCTCGCGGCCCGGCGCGGTCCGGGGCCGGCACCAGCGCGATGAGGTGCCGGGAGCGGACCGGGCAGGGCACCACCCAGGCCCGCCCGCCCAGCGCACGGGTCACCTGCCCGGCCGCCTCGCCGCGTCGCCGGGGCGCGCACTCGACGACGCACACCCGGACCAGGTCGGGCAGGTGGGGACGCAGTGCTGCGGCGATGCGCCGGGCCGGTGCCACGTCGCCGACCATCAGCAGGTGCAGCACCGCCTCCCGGCTGCGGACGTCGCCGGCGGCGACTCGCCGCCGGGCCCGCTCCGAGCGTTCCAGCCGCCAGCAGAGACCGAGGATGCGCGCCGCGTCGGCGAGCAGGTCGCCGGGGAGCGGGTCCACCGGGTCCACCACCGCGAGCCAGGGGGCGGGCTCGGTCCCGCCGTCGGGGTCGCACGCCGCGCCGTCGTCGGGCTCCCCGGCGCCGAGGGCGACCAGGTGGACGGTGGGTGCGCCCGCGCCGCCCCGCACGGCCGCCGGCGTGCCGCGTGCGTGCAGCTCAGGTACGCCGCGGGCGGCGGCGCCCAGCATGGTCCGGTCGAGCGGGTTCCGGCCCGGGTGGACCGTCAGCAGGGCGCCGTCCACGCCGATCAGGGCGGCCCCGGTGGACCGACGGGCGAGCGTGTCGAGGACGGCCCGGACGGGATCGGGGCCGGCGGCGAGGCGGGTCATCGCGACGACGGCCTCGGCGCGCTCGAAGCGGACTCGCGACGGCTGTCGCCCGGGCGTTCGCGACCCGTCCTGCTCCGTCCGCACGACAGCAGACGGTAGTACCCGGGTGGCGAGGGTCACGAGGAGAGGCGGCGGAGGGGTGACGCCCGGCACGCCGGCAGGCCTACGGCGGGTGGGGTCGGTGACGTCGACGTGCCGGCCACCCTCGCGGGGTGCCCGGCACGTGCGTCCGGCGACCGTCCGGCTCCGTCGGTCGCGGGGCGGTCGGTTCAGAGCGGCGGGGCGATGTCCCGGCGCTCCTCGACCCGCCGGTACTCCACCGGCTCGGTCGTGCTGACCACCTGGCGGCGGCGTCCCCAGATGAGCGTGGTCATGATCAGGCCGAGCACGCCGGCCGCCATCAGGATCCAGCCGACGATGTCGAGGTCGATGCCGCCGAGGCTCGCGTCGAGCGCGAAGGTGAGGATCGCGCCGAGCGCGATCAGGAAGATGCTGGTGCCGATACCCACGACAGCCTCCTTGGTCAGGGGATGTGGTGTGCTGTCGAAGGAGGTCAGTACCCCGTGGCTGACCAGCGCAACCATCGGCTGCGCGGGAGCCGCCACGGCGGCCGGCGGGGCGGCGTGCCGGGCGATCTTGCCGTCGGGTAGAGTTTCTCCCGTCGCCGGGGAACGCCGGCGGCACGCGGACGTAGCGCAGCTGGTAGCGCATCACCTTGCCAAGGTGAGGGTCGCGGGTTCGAATCCCGTCGTCCGCTCGCATCCTGCCCCTGCCGGCCCGGTCTGCCGGGCCCGGGTGGCCACCACGGGCGATTGGCGCAGTGGGAGCGCGCTTCCTTGACACGGAAGAGGTCACTGGTTCAAACCCAGTATCGCCCACCAGATGATCCGCGAGGCCCGTCACCGTCGTCGGTGGCGGGCCTTCGTGCTCTCCAGGTGTACGGACGGGCGGATGCACTCCGCCACCCGTGCAGCCTTCCGCCCGGGGCGCCGTCGCCCGCCGGATCTTCTGCCCTGGGCAGATCCGCTCACCGTGAACAGGGGGCCGGACGACCGGTCCGAGCCGGCACAGTGGAGCACATGAGACTGCTGGTGTTGGGTGGGACGGGTTTCGTGGGCGGCGCCACGGTCGCCGAGGGGGTGCGTCGGGGCTGGTCGGTGACGGTGTTCAACCGGGGCCTGCACGGCGCGGCGCCGCAGGGCGTACGCCGGTTGCGGGGTGACCGGACCGCGCCCGGCGGCCTGGCGGCGCTGGCGGACGGCGAGTGGGACCTGGTGGTCGACACCTGGGACGGCGCGCCCCGGGCGGCGCGGGACGCCGCCCGCGCGCTGGTCGACCGGGTCGGCAGCTACGTCTACGTGTCCAGCGGCTCGGTCTACGCGCAGCCGGTCGTCGACGGGGTGGGCGAGGAGGCCCCCGTGGTGGACGCCGAGTCGGACGCCGACGACGGCGACTACGCGCACAACAAGGCCGGCGGCGAGCGGGCCGTGCGGGAGGTGTTCGGCGACCGGGCGCTGCTCGCCCGGGCCGGGCTGATCCTCGGGCCGGGGGAGGACATCGGCCGGCTGCCCTGGTGGCTGGAGCGGATCGCCCGGGGCGGGGAGGTGCTGGCGCCGGGCCCGGTCGACCTGCCGTTGCAGTACGTCGACGTGCGGGACCTGGCGGGCTGGATGTTGGACCGGGGCGCGGAGGGGCTGGGCGGGACGTTCAACGTGGTGAGCCGCACCGGGCACGCGACCATGGGCGAGCTGCTCGACGCCTGCGTCGCCGTCACCGGCGCCGACGCCCGGCTGCGGTGGACCGATCCGGAGCCGATTCTGGCCGCCGGGGTGGTGCCGTGGAACGACCTGCCGGCCTGGATCCCGGCCGGGCACGAGTACCGCTGGTTGCAGGAGCGCGGCGTCGAGAAGGCGTACGCGGCCGGGCTGACCTGCCGCCCGGTGGCGGAGACGGTCGCGGACACCTGGGCGTGGCTGCGGAAGGTGGGCACGGTCCCGCCGCGGGCGGGCCGGCCGCAGCGCGCCCCGGTCGGTCTGGCCCCGGAGCGGGAGGCGGCGCTGCTGTCCGCGACGGGCCCGGCCCGGGCCTGATCCCGCTTCGGCACCACCGGCACGACGGCGGCCGTCCACTGTCCTGAGTGGACGGCCGCCGTCGTGCTGCCCGGAAAGCGTTCACCGTGGGTGGTTTCCCGGCACCCGGTGGGCGGCGAAATCCGGTCCGGGGTCACGGACCGTGATCGATATAGACAAGGGTCGGGGGCGCCCCTACAGTTCGGCCGACTGGTTCTCATCTTCCACGGGGGATTGCGATGACTACTGGCCGCTGGCTGCTGCCTGCGCGCAGGTCGAGAGGTGCCTGTTCTGCCTCGGGCGGCGGCAGAGGGCGGTCAACGGGACGGTCGAGCACCGATGTTCCTTCAGCGTCTTCGGCGTCGGCGTCGACGGGCTCAACGGCCGGGTGGCCGACGCGATGATGACGTCCCGGGTGATGAACGACGAGGACGACCTGTCGACCTGGACGCACCTGGTCGGGGTCCACCACCAGTCGCGCCGGGAGGTCCGGCTCTACGTCAACGGCAAGCCGGAGTCGACCGCCGCGTACGGCACCGGGTCGTTCACCTGCACCTTCGACGCCACCGGTCCGCTCACCGCGGAGTCCACGACGGCCACCGACACCGTGGGCTGAGCACCACCGGTGCCCTTCCACCTCACCCAAGTTCCGCTGTTTTTCGATCACGCCTTGGAGGCACACGGTGACACGCGTCCCGAATGCATCACGCAAACAACCACCAAAGCCCATGAACCGCACTCGCGCGGCCGCCGCCGCGCTCGTGGCCGGGACGCTCGTCGCCTCGGTCCTGGGGGTGCCGTCGGCGGCCCAGGCCGTTCCGGCGGCGCCGCGGACTGATCCCTCGGTGGCGCCGGATGCGGGGTCGGCGGCGGTGGCGGCGGTGCGGTCGGGTCGGCGGGTGGAGGTGGCGTCGGCTCGGACGGAGTTGACGCAGGTGTTCGCGAATCCGTCGGGTGGGTTCACGTCGGAGTCGGCGGTGGTGCCGCAGCGGGTGAAGCGGTCGGACGGGTCGTGGGTGGATGTGGATCTGTCGTTGCGGCGTGGGTCGGATGGTTGGCGTCCGGTGGCGTCGGTGGCGGATGTGCGGTTCTCGGATGGTGGTGCGGGTGCGGCGGTGACGTTGGTGCGGCGGGGGAAGTCGTTGTCGCTGTCGTGGCCGGGTGGGTTGCCGAGGCCGGTGGTCAGTGGTGATGCGGCGACGTACGGGGAGGTGTTGCCGGGGGTTGATCTGGTGTTGCGGGCGACCCGCAGCGGGTTCACGCATGTGTTCGTGGTGAGGTCGGCGCAGGCGGCGGCGAACCCGAAGTTGCGGGAGTTGCGGTTCGATCTGGGTGGGGACGCCCGGGTGGTGCGGGGCGCCGACGGGCGGCTGACGGCGATGGCGGGCGGCGAGTTGCTCGCCTCAGCCGAACCCGCCGTCATGTGGGACTCGAACGACACCTCGTCGGCCGCCACGGCCCGGTCGGCCGGAGCGGACCGCGCGCCGGCGGCCGACGCCCCGACCGGTGGCGGGCTGCCGTCGCGGTCGTCGGCGACGGCGCCGGGCGACGCGGCGAAGACCGCGCCGGTGGGTGTCGAGGTGGCCGGCGGTGACCTGGTGCTGCGGCCGGACGCGAAGCTGCTCGCCCCGGCGAACGCGACGTTCCCCGTCTACATCGACCCGGCGTGGTCGACCGGCAAGTCCCGGTGGGCGTACGCGACGAGCAACAACAGCAACAACACCGACACGACCGTCGCCCGGGTGGGCAAGGACCCCGAGAGCGGCAGGCTGTACCGGTCCTTCTTCGACTTCCCCCTCACCGCCATGAAGGGCAAGCACATCGAGTCGGCGTACGTGCAGATGAAGCTCGACCACTCCTGGTCCTGCACCAACACGCCCACGTACATGTACCACTCGGCCGGCATCGCCTCGACGCCCCGCACCGGCTGGTCGCCGAAGCTGAACAGCCTGAAGTCCTCGGCCAGCTCGCATGCCAACGAGGGCTACGGCTGCTCGGACTCGCCGCAGCCGGACATGACGGTCAACTTCACCGGCTCGGCGGTGACCAGCGTCATCCAGACCCACGCGACCAGCAACGCCACGAACATCACCTTCGGCTTCTGCGCGTGCAGCGCCACCGACGGCTCGGGCGAGTCGACCACCGACCGGTGGAAGAAGTTCTTCCCCAACAACGCCAAGCTGATCGTCGACTACGACAACATCCCGGGCAAGCCGAGCAGCCTCCAGGCGGCCGGGGTGGCCTGCCCGGCCAGCACCACGCTGGTCGTCGGCACCCTGAAGCCGACCTTCTCGGCGATCTTCCCGGACGCCGACAGCACCCAGGCGCTGACCACGGCGTACGAGTGGGTGCAGGTGCCCGCCAACGGGGTCATCGACGCGTCGACGCCGCGCCGGACGCCGCCCGCCGGAGCGTCCGTGCCCGCCGGCCAACGTTCCACCACGGCGGCGGTGACCGTGTCCGAGGCCGTCACGTACGCGTTCCGCGCCAGGGCCACCGACCCCGCCCCCTACAGCCGCACCAGCGTCTGGTCCGACTGGTGCAAGTTCGTGGCCGACACGAAGGTGCCCCCCGTGACCGCGACGCTCACCTCGGCACCCCCCGTGCCGGGCACCGTGGCCACCTTCGCGGTCCGCTCCACCGACACCACCGTGACGAAGTTCCGGTACGGCTGGGTGAATCCGCCCACCACCGAGGTCGTCGCCACGACCGGCACCTGGATCGACCCGTCGTCGGGGTTCCGCATCACGGGCAAGCAGGCCACCGTGTCGCTCATGGTGCCGAAGTACGGCCAGAACACCGTCTCCGTCTCCGCCGTCGACGGCGCCGGCAACATCGGCTACGGCTCGCACGAGTTCACCGCCGCCCGACCGACGCCCGCGATCGCCCGCTGGGGGCTGGAGAACTACCCGGGCGTCGACCCGGGACCGATGGCGGACAGCCAGCCGACGCTGGCCGGCGACAACTCCTTCACCGGAGGCAGCGTCTTCTGGACCGGTGACCTCAGGTTGATCCGGGGCGAGACGGCGTCCTTCAACGGCACCTCCTCGGCGTTGACGACCACGACCAAGGTCGTCGACACCACCAGGTCGTTCAGCGTGGCCGGCTGGGTGCGGCTGAACTCCCTGCCGACAACGGCGGACATGGTGGTGGCCTCGCAGGAGGGCGTGAGCACCGCCGGGTTCCACCTCGGCACGCGTCTCGAAGGCTCGCCGTCGACGCCGCGCTGGTCGTTCCTGATGAAGGACACCGACCTGCAGTCCAGCACGAGCCGGGCCGCGTTCAGCAGCACCGCGTTGACCTCCGCGGACGTGGGCCGGTGGACGCACATCGCGGGTGTCTACGACCAGACCGCGGGCAAGGTGCGGCTCTACGTCAACGGCGCCCTCACCGCCGAGGTCGCCCGGACCGCGACGCCCTGGAGCGCGAACGGCAGGTTCGCCGTGGGGCGCGGCTGGAGCTCCGGCGCGGTGAGCAACTACTTCAAGGGCAACCTGGCCGACGTCCAGGTCTACGACCGGATCCTCGTCGACCACGACTTCATCGGCCAGTCCGCCGAGGACCCGGAGTCGGGCGGCTTCGACGAGCCCGGCATGCTCGGCGCGGTCAAGGTCGGCGACTGGACCTTCTCCGGCGCCCAGCCCTGCTACGAGGAGTTCCTCGACCCGACGCTGTGCAGCGCTCCCGAGGCCGGCCAGTTCGGCCGCCAACTGGCCCTGACCCAGGGCAGCAACGTCGGGGCCGGTCACCGTGACGACGGGCTGCTGTTCGACGCGGTGCACTTCACGGAGGACACGACCGACCCCTACTACGGCCTGGCCACCCGCGAGTACGGCCTCTCCCAGGACAACCTCGGCGAGCCCCAGAACCCCGTCTGGCAGAACGGCCGGGTCCTCCGCACCGACCAGTCCTTCTCCGTCGCGGTCTGGGTACGCCCGTCGGCGCTCGGCGGCACGCAGACCGCCGTCTCCCAGATGGGCGCGAAGCAGTCCGCCTTCTACCTCGGGCAGCGCGCGAAGGTGGTGAACGGTGTGACGGAGAACCGGTGGTGTTTCAGCGTCTTCGGAGCCGACAGCGACCTGAACGGCAACAGCAAGGAAGCGCAGATGATGTCCCGGTTGATGAACGAGGAGGACGACCTCTCCCGGTGGACCCACCTGGTGGGGGTCCACGACGCCTCCCGACGGGAGATCCGCCTCTACGTGAACGGCGTCCTCGAGGCCAACATCCCCTTCGGTACGGGCACCTTCACCGGAGCGTTCGACTCCACCGGCCCGCTGGCCGTGGGCGGCGCACAGTGGACCCCGGCCGGGGGAGCGCCGAGCATGACCGACCGGTGGCGCGGTGAGATCGACGACCTCGGTCTCTACCAGGGCGCGTTGACGGACACCGCCGTCAAGATCCTCTTCAACTCCGAGTCCGCCGAGACCGTCGAGCCGGTCGACTGACCCCTCTCATCCCTCTTCCTCTCCATCGATCCCTGCGACCGAGCCTGTGGAGGCACAGTGAAACGCGTCCCGAAACCACTCCTCGAACCACCGCAAAGGCTGCGAAAGCGGCCTAACCGGATACATGTCGCCGTCGCGGCGGCGCTCACCGGCGCGCTTGCCGTCTCGGGCCTGTCGGTGCCCGCGCAGGCGGCGCCCGATCCGGCGAAGCTCACCGGCCAGCGCGAGAAGCTCGACAAGCACGGCACCACCGCGCAGGGGCGGGCGTACCCCGTCAAGGAGGCCGAGAGCGCGAAGCTCGCCGCCCCGGTGTGGCCGAAGCCGGGCAAGGCGTCCGTGACCCTGCCCGCCGCACCGGCCGGCGAGCGGCGGGCCGCCGTCGCGCCGGTGAAGGCGGGCGCGCTGCCGGTGTCGGTGGGCCGCGCCCCGGGTGCGGCGGGCGACCGCGCGTCGGCGGTGTCGGTGGAGTTGCTGGACCGGTCGGCGGTGCCGGCGCGCTGGCGCGACGGCCTGCTGCTGCGCGTCGGCGGCGTCAGCGCCGACCAGCCGGCGACCAGGGCGGGCGCGACCGGCGCGCCGGACGGGGCCGCGCCCCAGCCGGGCGCCGCCACCGTCTCGGTGGACTACCGCGGCTTCAAGCACGCCTTCGGCGGCAACTGGTCGTCGCGGCTCACCCTCTGGCAGGTGCCGGAGTGCGGGCTGCGCAACCCCGGGAAGGCCGAGTGCGCGGCCACGCCGCTGAAGTCCCGCAACGACGGCAGCTCCGTCAGCGCCGAGGTGCCGGTCACGGCGAGCGGCGCGGACGCGCGGAGCGCCGGAACCGCCGCCACGCTGGTGGCGTTGGCGGCCGGCTCCTCCGGGCCGGAGGGCGACTTCTCCGCCACCCCGATGTCGGCCAGCGCGACCTGGTCGGCGGGCACGTCGACGGGCGGATTCACCTGGTCGTACCCGATGCGGATGCCGCCGGCCATCGGCGGCCCGGCGCCGACCCTGGGCCTGTCCTACACCTCCGACAAGGTCGACGGCCAGTCGGACGCGTCGAACAGCCAGCCGTCCTGGGTCGGTGAGGGCTTCGACCTCTGGTCCGGCTACATCGAGCGCAGCTACGTGCCGTGCGCCGACGACATGACCGGCGGCAACAACAGCACCAACCGCACCGGCGACCAGTGCTGGCGGTCCGACAACGCCACGCTGTCGCTCAACGGGCGCGGCGGCGAGCTGATCTACGAGGCCGGCAAGGGGTGGCACACCCGCAACGAGGACGGCTCGAAGATCGAGAAGCTGACCGGCGCCGGCAACGGCGACGACAACGGTGAGCACTGGAAGGTCACCACGTCCGACGGCGTGCAGTACTTCTTCGGCCTGAACAACCTGCCGGGGCAGGGCAGCGCGACGAACTCCGCGTGGACCGTCCCCGTCGCCGGCAACCACACCGACGAGCCGTGCAACGTCTCGTCGTTCGCCTCGTCGTTCTGCAACCAGACCTGGCGGTGGAACCTCGACTACGTCGTCGACCCGCGCGGCAACACCCTGTCGTACTGGTACGACAAGGAGACCAACTACTACGGCAAGAACGCCACATCGACCAACAAGGCCCTGTACACCCGGGGCGGCGTGCTCAAGCGGATCGACTACGGCACCTGGGACCGCGGCGCCACCGACCGGTCCGTGACCCCGCTCGCGCAGGTCGTCCTGACCAGCGTCGACCGGTGCGCGTCGGACTGCCACGTCAAGGACGCGGCGCACTGGAAGGACGTGCCGTGGGACCAGGAGTGTACGGCCGGGGCGGCGGACTGCAAGGAGAACTACGGTCCGACGTTCTGGACCACCAAGCGGCTGTCGACCGTCACCACCCAGGTCTGGGACACCACGAAGACCACCCCGGCCTGGCAGCCCGTCGACTCGTGGACGCTCAGCCACACCTACCCGGCGGTCGGTGACGGCAGCGACCACGCCGGCCTGTGGCTCAGCTCGCTGCAGTACAAGGGCCTCGTCGGCGGCACGGAGGCGATGCCGCCGGTGACCTTCGAGCCGGTGTCGATGCCGAACCGGGTCCTCAGCAAGAACAACACCAGCAACAACCGGATGCGGATCGGCAACATCGTCACCGAGACCGGCGGCAAGATCCAGGTCACCTACAGCCTGCCCGACTGCACCTCCGGCAGCCTGCCGTCGGCGCCGGAGACCAACACCCGGCTCTGCTACCCGGTGGTCGGCCCGGACCCGTACGACTCCAGCAAGGAACTCACGGAGTACTGGCACAAGTACGTCGTGAAGCAGGTGTCCGAGTCGGACATCATGGTCATGGCCAGCGGCTCCGACCGCGGCCAGCCGGTGCAGAACACCTACTACAAGTTCCTCGGCGACCCCGCCTGGCACTACGCCGACGACAACGGGTTGGTCAAGCCGAAGCGCAAGACGTGGAACCAGTTCCGCGGCTTCGCCCAGGTCGAGGTCCGCAAGGGCGACGCCCCGACGCAGACCCTGACCCGCACCACCTTCCTGCGGGGCATGCACGGCGACCGGCTGAACAAGTCCGGCGGCACCCGCGACGTCACCGTCGCCGCGTCCCTGGGCACCGAGACGGTGTACGACGAGGACCAGTTCGCCGGCATGGTGCGCGAGCAGGTCGTCTACAACGGCGTCGACACCAAGCCGGTCAGCAAGACCGTCAACGTGCCGTGGCGCTCGCCGGCGCTCGCCACCCGCACCATCAACGGCGACGAGGTCACCGCCCGCTGGACCAACACCCGGATCGCCTACAACGCGACCGCGCTGGGCGTCGACGGGGCGTCGGGCTGGCGGGTCTCCCGGTCGGTGTCGAGCTTCAACGACACCTACGGCACCACGGACAGCGTTCAGTTCGATGGTGACATCGCCAAGACCGGCGACGAGAAGTGCACGACCTACCTGTACAACCGCAACACCGGCGCGAACATCACGCAGACGGTCAAGCAGACCACCGTCAAGGCGGTGCCCTGCGCGACCGCGCCCGCCAGCCAGGACGACATCCTGGCTGACGAGCGGAAGTTCTACGACGGCGCGACCAGCGTCGACACCGCGCCGACGACGGGTGCGGTCACCCGGGTCGACCGGCTGAAGGACTGGTCGGCCGCAGGCGGCACCGTCTGGCAGACCGTCAGCCAGGCTACCTTCGACGCGTACGGGCGGCCGAAGACCGCCACCGACACGCGCGGCCGGACGGTGACCACGGAGTACACCCCGGCCACCGGTGGCCCGGTCACCAAGGTGGTCACGAAGACGCCGGACCCGAACGGCAGCACCACCGACTGGACCACCACGATCGAGACCCGGCCCTACTGGGGTCAGCCGATCCGGACCACGGACTACAACGGCCGGGTCGCCGACATGGAGTACGACCCGATGGGCCGGCTCGCCCGGGGCTGGAAGATCGGCTGGTCGAAGGCGGACAACCCAACCAGCCCGTCGGTCGAGTACACCTACTCGTACGCGCCGAACAGGGACGCCTACCCGTACACCAAGAGCCGGACCCTGCACGCCGGGGGCGGCTACCTCACGTCGTACGACATCAAGGACGCCTTCCTGCGGCCGCGTCAGACACAGGTCGCCGGCGTGGGCGGTGACCGGGTGGTCACCGACACGCTGTACGACGCCACCGGCCGGGCCGTCACGACCTACCAGGCGCACGCCGAGCCGGGCGCGCCCTCTGGCGCGCTCTGGTGGGAGCCGGAGTGGTCGGTGCCGGCGCTGTCGAAGACCGTCTACGACAACGCCTCCCGGCCCACCGACGGGATCTTCTTCGGCACCGACGGCGTCACCAACCTCATCGAGAAGTGGCGCACCACCACCCGCTACCTGGGTGACACCACCACGGTGACCCCGCCGCAGGGCGGCACGGTCACGACGACGAAGACCGACATCGAGGGCCGCACCGTCGAGCTGCGCCAGCGGGTCGACGCGACCGGGACGAAGCCGGACCACGTCACCACCTACACCTACAACCGCAAGGGCCAGCTGGCGCTCGTCAAGGACACCGGCGGCAACGAGTGGGTCAACGCCTACGACGTCAAGGGCCGGCAGATCACCGCGAAGGACCCGGACAAGGGCACGACCACCACCACCTACACCGAGTACGACCAGGTGGAGACGACCACCGACGCCAACGACAACGTGCTCGTCAACCAGTACGACTCGCTGGGCCGGCGGACCGGCCTCTACCAGGGCAGCATCGCGGCGACGAACAAGCTCGCCGAGTGGAAGTACGACAAGCTCTACAGCGGCGAGACCGTCCGCGGTCAGCTCACCCAGAGCATCCGGTACGAGTCGGCGGGCTCCGCCAACGCCTACAAGTGGCAGGCGCGCGGCTTCAACACCCGCTACCAGCCGACCGGCGCGAACTACGTCATCCCGGCCAACGAGGGCACCAACCTGGCCGGCACGTGGATCTACGCCTACGGCTACTCGCCGTACGACGGCAGCCCGACCGCCATCACCTACCCGGCCGGCGGCGGCCTGACCACCGAGAAGGTCGAGACGAAGTACGACTCCGTCACCGGCCTGCCGACGGAGTTGGCCACCAACCTGATCAACGTCGGGCGCTACGTCATCGGTCAGGACTACACCCAGTACGGTGAGCCGACGCTGACCACCCGCAAGGTCGACGGCGGGGTGTACGTCCAGGACACCACCTACTACGACCTGACCACCCGGCGGGTCGACCGCGTGAAGATCAAGCCGGAGACCGCGACCGGGACGGTGGCGGACACCCGCTTCACGCGCGACGCGGCCGGCAACATCCTGTCGATCGCGGACACCCCGGAGGTCGGCGCGGCGGACACCCAGTGCTTCCGCTACGACGACCTCCAGCGGATGACCAACGCGTGGACGCCGAAGTCGGGCATCGACTGCGCCGCGGACCCGAGCCTGCCCAACCTGGGCGGCCCGGCGCCGTACTGGCACGAGTGGACCGTCGACGACGTCGGCAACCGCAGCACCGAGAAGGTGCACACCGCCGCCGGCGACACCAGCCGCTCCTACACGACGCCCGCCAGCGGCAAGGACGTCGTGCGGCCGCACGCCGTCACCCAGGTCGTCACCCAGGCGCCGGGCCAGTCGGCGGTCACCACCAGGTACGCGTACGACGACGCCGGCAACATGACCTGCCGGCCGACCGGCACGGCCGCCAACGCCTGCGACACCGGGACCAACTCCCAGACGCTGAACTGGAACTCCGAGGGCAAGCTCGCCTCGGTGAGCGCGGGCGGGCAGACCGTCGAGACCAACATCTACGACGCCGACGGCGTGCGGCTGATCCGCCGCGACGCCACCGGCACCACCCTCTACCTGCCGGGCCAGGAGATCCGGCGCGAGAACACCTCGGTCGTCACCGGCACCCGCTACTACAGCTTCGCCGGCAAGACCGTGGGTAACCGGACGCCGAGCGGGCTGACCTGGCTCTACACCGACCACCAGGGCACCCAGCAGACCGCGATCAACGCCGGCACCCAGGCGGTCAGCGTCCGTCGGCAGACCCCGTACGGCGATCCGCGCGGTAGCCAACCGCAGTGGACCAACAGCAAGGGCTTCGTCGGCGGCGACAAGGACCCGACGGGCCTGACCAACATCGGAGCGAGACAGTACGACCCCGGGTTGGGGCGCTTCATCTCGGTCGACCCGATCCAGGACCTGACCGACCCGCAGCAGTGGAACGCCTACGCCTACGGCAACAACAGCCCGGTCACCTTCGCTGACCCGACCGGCCTCAAGTCCTGCTCCGACGACAACTGTCGCGGTGGCGCGGACTACGAGGACTTGTACGGGGACTACGTCGAGGTCGACGGCCCGAACGACGGCTGCAACGGCAGGTGCGGCGACGACGACTGGGCTGCGGCCCGCGCGGCGCATGAGGCCGGCGGCGGCAACGGTGGCGGCAAGGGCGGAAAGAACGGCGGCCCCACCGACGAGCAGATCAAGCGCGCCAAGGAAATCAAGAAGCAGAACGCCATTGACATCATCATCAAGGCCGGCGGTCAGATCCTGCTCGAGTTCTTCGGCATCAACGACATCATGGACTGCATCGGCGGTGACCTGAAGGCATGCGCCTGGTCACTCGCCGGCATGCTGCCGTGGGGCAAGGCCCTCCAGTTGGCCAACAAGGCCGGAGACCTGGTCAAGATGCTCGGCCGGGCGGGCAAGGCGTTGATGAAGTGGTCCGAGGAGTCCAAGTGGGCCGACGACATCATTGAGCAGGCGGAGGCATGCCTCGTCAAGCACAGCTTCGCCCCCGGCACAAAGGTCTTGATGCCCGACGGGGTGGAAAGGCCGATTGAGGAACTGAAGGAAGGCGATCAGGTTGTCGCCGCCGATCCCGAAACCGGCCGCACGGCAGCTAAACCGGTCACCCAACTCCACCGTAACGAGGACACGGATCTGACCGATGTGCGGGTTGCGGTTAAGGGTGGGGGTGAGTCGGTCCTCCGGACCACGAATCACCATCCGTTCTGGAGTGAAGAACGGGATGAGTGGGTCTACGCGGCGGACCTACGAGTTGGCGAGAAGTTGCGTTCGGGCGACGGGCGCGAGGTTACGGTAAGGGCCGTTCGCTCCTACGTCGGAGCGAAGGTGATGCACGATCTGACCGTTGCCGAGTTGCACACCTATTTCGTCATGGTCGACGACGCGCCTGTGCTCGTGCATAACAATGGGTGTGGCCCAGGGGTTCCCTCTCACTTGGTTGGCAAGGGTGACGATCCTCTCGTTCCGGAACTTGTGGCCGAGATTCAAGGGCGCTACCCGGGACATGTGCGGGCGGAAGGCATCAAGATCATAGGCGAGAACGCTGAGCCTTTGACTGACTTCGACATTGTGACAAGGAACGCCGTGATTCAGGTGAAGAGTGGAAATGCCAAGGGTGCCTTAAAGCAGGCTCTCAAGACGCAGACACTCACGAATCTCCCCGTGGTCGTGTATATTCCTCAAGCTCGAGGAAGTGTGGTCAAGGGACTGGAGCGGGCGGGGGTCATGGTCACGAGGGATAAGGAACTTCTCCTGGAAGTCATCAAGCCTTAGAGCTGCAGGTAGGGGATGGGATGCGTCCAACAATCGTTTTGTTGTCCGACCCCAAGGGCAGGTCGGAGCTTGAAAACCGCTTGCGGAGGGCGGGAGAGTATCGCCGGAGGGAGCCGTTCGACCTCTTGACGATGGGCGAATGCTCGTTCGGTATCGATCTATCCAACGACGTCATGTCGGAGTATGAGGAAAGGGAACTGGAAGATATAGCTGGTCATGTAAACGAGGCTGGCGGAATCCTCGTCGAGTATTCTGGCGTCGGTTGCGTGCGGCGGCTGCTCGAAGTCGTTCTCCCGCAACTCGACGGGCTTCTTGATACCAACCACGGTGAGCTCGTTCCATACCCGGAGGTGCTGTCCAGGTTTAAGAGTGAGCCCAACTGGGACTGGTCGGTTCCTTCCTCGCAGTAACACGGCGCAGACATGGTGATCCCTGCGGCAGTCGTCGCAGGGATCACCTGTTGCGTGAATTGCCGGCCGTTGGGCAGATAGGAGTCATTGCTTACACGTGCGGCACCGGCAGATCGAGAACTTTCTCGACGTCGCGGCGCGGGGTCGGCCAGCCCGGCTGGCCGTACCCGATGCGCATCACCATCTGCGGCGTGCCGAACCGCCCCAGCGACAGCCGCAACCGCTCCCGCGCGCTCGGCACCTCGATCGGCTGGGACAGCATCGACACCGCCAGCCCCGAATCCGTCGCGGTCAGCAGCACCCGCTGCAACGCCTGCCCGGCGACGACCTGGTCGACGGCGGTGTTGCCGGGCGAGCCGAGCACCACGACCAGCGGCTCCGGCTCGAAGTCGCGCCCCGGCGCCCGGTCCAGGCCGCCGAAGCCCCGGGAGGGCAGCAGGTCCTGCGGCTCGCCCAGCGGTCCGCCGGACGCGACCGGCACCCCGTCGGGGGCGGGGGTCGAGCGCACCCACTCCTGGCGTTCGGCCACGTACGCCGGGTCGCGTTCGAGGACCCGGTGGGCGCTGCGGGCGATCTCGGCGAACGCGTTGACGGCGCTGACCCCGATCAGCAGCTCCAGCCAGCAGTGCTCGGCGCGGGCCGCCTCGGCCAGCCGCCAGCGGGCGTCGGCGGGCACCGGGTCGGGCCAGAACGGCGCCCGGTTGCTGAACCGGCGGGGGATCGCCGCGTGCAGGGCCTGGTCGGCGGGGGTGGGGTGGCGCGGCACGTCCGGGACCAGTCGGGCCACCACGTCCGGCTCCGCCGGGTAGGGACGCAGCCGTACGGTCGCCGGGGCGCCGGCCGCGGCGAGGGAGAGCCGCAGGTTGAACAGCGCCGCGCCACAGGCGATCCGGACGCCCCAGCCGTTCGGGTCGGTGGCCGGCAGGCGCCGGGCCGGGTCGACCAGCACCTCGATGCCGCCGTCGCGCAGCCGGAACCGCCACGGCTGGGTGTTGTGCAGCGACGGTGCCCGTACGGCGTCGGTCGCGGCGGCCCGTAGCTGCTCGACGGTGAAGCCGGTGTCCATGATTGTGCTCCTTCCCGTGGCAGGTCCTGCCGCCCCCGTCCGGTACACCTCCACGGTGCGTCAGCGGGGCGGGGTGCGGGCAGGGCCGGACGTCCCGTCCCGCCGGGCCCGACCGGCCCCGTCCCAGGTCAGGGACCTTCGGCCGGGCTGGCTCCGTCGCAGGTCAGGGGCCTTCGGCCCGGCTGGTTCCGCCCACCTGCCCGCGGGCATCCCGGCGGGGTGGCGCCGGACGACAGCCCGGACGGCCCGGTTCGGGACCTTCGGCCCGTGCGAAAACCGGTGGGAACGGGGTAGAAACGAGGGATGATCCGCGTGTTCCTGCTCGACGACCACGAGGTCGTCCGTCGTGGCCTGGCCGACCTGCTGCAGAGCAGCGGTGACATCGAGGTGGTGGGCGAGTCCGGCCTGGCCCAGGAGGCGGCCCGCCGCATCCCGGCCCTGCGGCCGGACGTGGCGATCCTCGACGCACGGCTGCCCGACGGCAACGGCATCGACGTGTGCCGGGACGTCCGGGCCGTGGACTCGTCGATCAAGGGCCTGATCCTCACCTCGTACGAGGACGACGAGGCGCTCTTCGCGGCGATCATGGCCGGCGCCGCCGGCTACGTGCTCAAGCAGATCCGCGGCACCGACCTGGTCGACGCCGTGCGCCGGGTGGCGGCCGGCCAGTCGCTGCTCGACCCGGCGATCACCACCCGTGTGCTGGAGCGCATCCGCAGCGGCGTCGAGCAGCCCCGCGAGCTGAAGTCGCTCACCGAGCAGGAGCGGCGGATCCTGGAGTACGTGGCCGAGGGCCTCACCAACCGGGAGATCGCCGGGAAGATGTTCCTGGCCGAGAAGACGGTGAAGAACTACGTCTCCAGCGTGCTGGCCAAGCTCGGCCTGGAGCGCCGCACCCAGGCCGCCGTCCTCGCCACCCGGCTCCTCGGCAAGGCCCGCTGACCGCCACCGGCCGTCGCGTCCGTCGTCCTGCCCCGTCCCGTGGGGCAGCTCGACAGCGTGCGCGAGGAAGCCCGCACGAGCGGGCGCCGGGTCGCGGCGTCAGGCGGGCAGGGGGACGGACCAGTGGAGTTCGGTGCCGCGGGGCTCGGCCCGGCGTACCTCGAACTCGCCACCGTGTCGCTCGGCGCGCTCGCGCAGGTTGACCAGCCCGCCGCGCGCGGCGGCCGGGTCGCAGCCCACCCCGTTGTCGGTGACGGTCAGCGTCACCCTGCCGGCGTCGACGCGCACCGCCACGGTCATCCGGGTGGCCTGGGCGTGGCGTACGGCGTTGGAGAGCGCCTCCCGCAGCACGGCGGTGACGTCGGGACGGACCTCGTCGGGGACGGCGCTGTCGATCGGCCCGGTCAGCTCCAGGCGGGGCCGGTAGCCGAGTGACTCGGCGGCCACCTCGACCGCCTCGCGGATCTCGGTGCGCAGCGCCGCGCTCATCGGGGTGCGCAGCTCGAAGATGGTGCGGCGGATGTCCTTGATGGTGGCGTCCAGGTCGTCGACCGCCGCGTTGATCCGCTTGGCCAGCTCCGGCCGGGTGGCCATCGGGGCGGCGCTCTGCAACTGCAGGCCCGTGGCGAAGAGCCGCTGGATGACCACGTCGTGCAGGTCCCGGGCGATCCGCTCGCGGTCCTCCAGGACCACCAGCAGCTCCCGTTCCTCCTGCCCGCGGGCCCGTTCCATGGCCAGCGCGGCCTGCCCCGCGAAGCTGCCCAACAGGGCCATGTCGTCGTCGGTGGCCACGGGCAACCGGTCGGGGCGGTGCGCGATCACCAGCACGCCGTGCAGGGTGTCGGCCGTGGCCAGCGGGGCGACCACCGCCGGCCCGGTGCTCAGCAACGCCGGCCAGGGCGCGGCGTGGGCCAGGTCCGCCACCTGGTCGTGCCGGCCCTCGACGACGGCGGCGGCGAAGCTCGTCTCGGCCGCGGGCAGCACCGTGCCGACCAGCGCGTCGGCCTGCTCGTCCGCCCCGTCCACCACCTCGACGGTGAACTCCTCGGCATCGGGGTCGTAGAGCAGGACCAGCGCCACCTCCGCCTCGGCGACCTCGCGGGCGCGCCGTGCCACCAGCCTCAGCGCGTCGGTGCGGCGCACCTCGCCCAGCAGCACGCCGGTGATCTCGGCGGTCGCGGCGAGCCAGCGCTCCCGCCGGTGGGCCAGCGCGTAGAGGCGGGCGTTCTCGATCGCCACGCCGGCCGCCGCGGCGAGCGCGACCACGATCTCCTCGTCGTCCTCGGTGAACTCCGCGCCGCCCTGCTTCTCGGCCAGGTAGAGGTTGCCGAAGACGTGGTCGCGGATGCGCACGGGCACGCCGAGGAAGCTGTGCATCGGCGGGTGGTGCGGCGGGAACCCGTAGGACTTCGGGTGCTGGGTGATGTCGGGCATCCGCAGCGGGCGCGGATCGTCGATGAGCAGGCCGAGCACGCCCCGCCCGTGGGGCAGGTCGCCGATCTTCGCGTGCAGCTCCGCGTCGATGCCGTAGGTGATGAAGTCGTGCAGCATCCGGTCCTGGCCGATCACGCCGAGCGCGCCGTAGCGGGCGCCAACCAGCTCGCAGGCCGCCTCCACGATGCGTTGCAGGGTGCTGCGCAGATCCAGGTCGGTGCTGATGCCGACCACCGCGTCGAGCAGGGCCCGCAGCCGCTCCCGGCTGGTCACCACCTCGCCGACCCGGTCCAGCATCTCCTGGAGCAGCTCGTCGAGCCGGATCCGGGACAGCGGGCTCAGCCCCAGGGAGGGGGTCACGTGCGGTTCGTACGGCGGGTTCGGTGCGCTGGCGGCCACCGGGCGATGGTATCTCCCGGTGGCCGTGGCCCAAGGCGCGCGCTACGCGCCCCCGGCGCGGACCGCCGACGTGTCCACCACCTGCCGCACCTCGAGCCGCGGGGTGTGCGGCGGTCCGGCGTGCGCCGGGTCCGCGATCCCCAGCCGCAGCACGAGGTACGGGTAGCCGAGGCCGGCCAGCAGCCCACGCAGCGTCTGCCGGGTGCCCGCCACCTCCACCACGCCGCTCAGCGGCACCACCGACACCCCGAGCCGGGTGGCGGTCAGCCAGGCGGCCGAGAGCGCCTCGCCGGCGCGCAGCCAGCTGTCCGGCTCGTCCTCGTCGCCGTAGAGGAGCCCGTACACGGCGGCCCGGTCGTGCCCCGGACCGACCGGCAGGGTGCCGGGGCGGCCGAAGTCCCGGGCCGGCACGGTGGTCTGCGGCGCCTCCTCGGGCAGCACCTCCGGCGGCAGGCCGGTGCCGGAGCCGCCCCGGCTCGTCCAGTACTCCAACTCCTCGCGCAGCTGCGAGTCCTCCGCCTCGACCGTCGCGGCGTGGCTGGCGACGGCGGCCAGCTCCAGGATGTTGTCGCGGTCGAGGAACTGGAGCTGGCACCCCTCGGCGGCGACCGCCGCCGCGATCCGCCCCAGCGCGTCGGTCGGCACCGGCTCGTCGCTGACCGGGCGCCGGTCCGTGTGCCGGACCTGCATGCACTGCACCAGGCGCATGGCCTCCGGGTCGGCCTCCACGCGGCCCAGCCCCGTCAGCCGGGCGAGCAGATCAGGGGCGTCCGGGTCAGGCATCCGCTCCACCACGGCCGTCCAGCCCTCCGCGGTCAGCGCCACCCGCGCGTGGTGCAGCGCCGCCCCACAGCTGTACGCCACCAGCCGGCCCTCCGGGTCCGTGGCGGTCAGCCGGGGATCCCGGACCACGCCCAGCTCCAGCGCGTCCGGCAGCACCCGCCACCGCCACGGCTGGCTGTTGTGCACCGACGGCGCGTGCCCGGCCGTCGCGGCGGCCTCCGCGAGGGCGGTGGTCAGCGGGCGGTCCCTGGCCGGCGTTTCGTGGCTCATCGTCTCGACCCTTCCGTTTCTCCCCATCGTGCCCCAGCCCGACACTGCCCGGACCAGGTCCCCTCCTCTCACCGCTCGCGGACGACCGCCACCGGGCAGTGGGCGTGCTGGATGAGCTGCTGGCTGACCGAGCCGAGCAGCATCCCCTTCAGGCCGCCCCGGCCGCGGGTGCCGACCACCACCAGGGAGGCGTTGCGGCTGGCGTCGACCAGCAGGGACGCCGGGCTGCCCGCCGCCACCTGCGCCTCGACCTCCACGTCGGGAAAGGTCCGGCTCCAGCGGGCCAGCGGCTCGTCCAGCTCGGCCCGGTCGGCAGCCGCCGCCTCCCGCGCCTCGGGACCCGACGGCGGGCGCTGGCCGGCCCCCGGATGCCAGGCCCGCAGCACGTGCAGCGGCAGCCCCCGGGCGGCCGCCTGCTCGTACGCGAAGCCGAGCGCCACCAGCGAGCATTCCGAGCCGTCCACGCCGACCACCACGGGCCCCGCCCGCCCGCCTGCGGCTGCCTCCTCGCGGACCACCACGACCGGGCAGTGCGCGTGGGCCGTGACCGCCACCGCCGTCGAACCGACGAGCAGCCCGCCGAAACCGCCGTGCCCCCGCGTGCCCAGCACCAGCAGGCCGGCCCGGGCCGAACGCTCCTGGAGCACCACCGTGGGCGGCCCGTCGAACACCTCACCGGTGACGGTCAGTTCCGGGTGCGCGGCGACCGCGTCCGCCGCCGCCTTGCGTACCAGCTCCTCGACCTGCCGGCGGGCCGCCTCGTCCGGCCAGATGCCCGGGGCGATGCCGGGGCCGACCCAGCCGGCCACGGTGACCCACTCGAAGACGTACGCCAGCCGGACGGGGCGTCCGCTGCGGCCGGCCTCCTCCAGCGCCCACTCCAGCGCGACCGAGGCGTCGGGGGAGCCGTCGTAGCCGACCAGGATCTCGTTGCCGCTCATGCCTCACCTCTCAGACCGGCGTCCGTCTCGCGGACCCAGCGCCATTCCGCCACCCGAGGGTCGTCCTCGCCGTACCGGCGGGTGTGGTCCCGGCAGGACTGGCGCGCGTCGACCATGTCCTGCCGCAGGTGGGCGGCCCGGGCGGCCAGCCCGGGCACCCGGTCGATCACGTCGATGACCAGGTGGAAGCGGTCCAGGTCGTTGAGCATCACCATGTCGAACGGCGTGGTGGTGGTGCCCTCCTCCTTGTAGCCGCGCACGTGCAGGTTGTCGTGGTTGGTCCGGCGGTAGGTCAGCCGGTGGATCAGCCACGGGTAGCCGTGGTAGGCGAAGATGACCTGCCTGTCCCGCGTGAAGATCGTGTCGAACTCCTTGTCCGACAGCCCGTGCGGGTGCTCCGTCGGGGGCTGCAGGCGCATCAGGTCGACCACGTTGACCACCCGCACCTTCAGCTCCGGCAGGTGCTTGTGCAGCAGGTCGGCGGCGGCCAGCGTCTCCAGCGTCGGCACGTCGCCGGCGCAGGCGAGCACGACGTCCGGCTCCTCGCCGCCGTCGGTGCTGGCCCAGTCCCAGATGCCGATGCCCCGCCGGCAGTGCATGACCGCCTCGTCCATCGACAGCCAGTTCGGCGCGGGCTGCTTGCCGGCCACCACCACGTTGATGTAGTGCCGGCTGCGCAGGCAGTGGTCCATCGTCGAGAGCAGGGTGTTCGCGTCCGGCGGCAGGTAGACCCGTACCACTTCGGCCTTCTTGTTCATCACGTGGTCGATGAAGCCCGGGTCCTGGTGGGAGAAGCCGTTGTGGTCCTGCCGCCACACGTGGCTCGACAGCAGGTAGTTCAGCGACGCCACCGGTGTGCGCCACGGGATGCCCCGGGTGACCTTCAGCCACTTGGCGTGCTGGTTGACCATCGAGTCGACGATGTGGATGAACGCCTCGTAGCTGGTGAAGATGCCGTGCCGGCCGGTGAGCAGGTACCCCTCCAACCAGCCCTGGCACAGGTGCTCGGAGAGGACCTCCATCACCCGCCCGTCCGGCGAGAGGTGCTCGTCGCCGGGCACCGTCCCGGCCATCCACGCCCGGTCGGTGACCTCGAACGCCGCGCCCAGCCGGTTCGAGGCGACCTCGTCCGGGCCGAAGAGGCGGAACGTCTCCGGGTTGGCGGTGATCACGTCGCGTATCCACGGGCCCAGCGCGCCCGTGGCCCCGGCCACGGTCTCGCCGGGCCGCTGCACGTCGACGGCGTAGTCGCGGAAGTCCGGCAGCCTCAGGTCGCGCAGCACCAGCCCGCCGTTGGTGACCGGGTTGGCGCTCATCCGCCGCTCGCCCGTCGGGGGCAGCTCGGCCAGCTCGGCCACCGGCGCGCCGGTCGCGTCGAAGAGTTCCTCCGGGCGGTAGCTGCGTAGCCAGCGCTCCAACTCGGCCAGGTGCTCCGGGTTCTTCCGTACCTCCGCCAGGGGCACCTGGTGCGCGCGGTAGGTGCCCTCCACCTGCTTGCCGTCGACGTCCCGCGGCCCGGTCCAGCCCTTCGGCGTACGCAGGACGATCATCGGCCAGCGGGGCCGCTCGACGGTGCCGCCGGAGCGGGCCCGCCGCTGGATGTCGGCGATCTCGTCCAGCGCCCGGTCCAGCGTGGCGGCGAGCGTCTGGTGCACGGTCGCCGGGTCGTCACCGGCCACCACGTACGGCTGGTAGCCGAAGCCGCGCATCATGTCCAGCAGGTCGTCCTCGGGAATCCGGTCTAGCACCGTCGGGCCGGCGATCTTGTAGCCGTTGAGGTGCAGGACGGGCAGCACCGCCCCGTCGCGGGCCGGGTTGAGGAACACGTTGGAGAGCCAGCTCCCCGCGAGCGGGCCGGTCTCCGCCTCCCCGTCCCCGATGACGCAGGCGACCAGCAGGTCGGGGTTGTCGAACGCCGCGCCGTAGGCGTGGCTCAGCGCGTACCCCAGCTCGCCGCCCTCGTGGATCGAACCCGGCACCTCCGCCGCCACGTGGCTCGGGACGCCGCCGGGGAAGGAGAACTGGCGGAACAGCCCGGCCATGCCGGCCTCGTCGCGGCCGATGTGGTGGTACCGCTCGCTCCAGGTGCCCTCCAGCCAGGTGTTCGCGACGATCGCCGGGCCGCCGTGGCCGGGACCGGTCACGAACATGGCCCGCAGGTCACGGGCGACGATCACCCGGTTGAGGTGGGCATAGAGCAGGTTCAGGCCGGGACTGGTGCCCCAGTGGCCGAGCAGCCGCGGCTTGACGTGCTCGGCCGCGAGCGGCTCGCGGAGCAGCGGATTGTCCAGCAGGTAGATCTGCCCGACGGTCAGGTAGTTCGCCGCTCGCCAGTAGGCGTCCAGCCGGCGCAGCTCGTCTCGTGTCAGGGGGCTGTGCAGGTCGAGAGCGGTGTCCATGCTGCATGAGCCTCTCGCGGATAGGGGAATCCTGCATCCTCGGAGCGCGGATTCGTCCGGGCCGGTCCCAGCTTCGCCGGTCGGCGCCGATGTGGATCAGGGCCGTTGGTCCCGCGCCGGGCGGGCGTTACGCCCCGTCCACCGGCCCCCCCGTCAGCCCGCGCACCACGATCACCGGCGCGGGGGAGTGGTAGAGCAGCGCCTGGCTGACCGCGCCGAGCATGCCCCGCCACGGCTCGTCGCCCCGGGCGGCGACCAGTGCCACCTGCGCCGAGCGGGACTGCTCGACCAGGACGGTACCGGGGTCGCCGCGGATCGTGTGGCACTCCGCCGGCACCGACGGGAACCGGCGCGCGTACCGCGCCACCAACTCGACGAGCAGGCCGGGGTCCTCCGTGCCGTCCTCCGGCTCGACGACCCGGACGGCCAGCAGCCGCGACTCCCGCCGGGCCGCGCACTCGAAAGCCCACTCCAGCGCGCCCAGGGAACTGGCGGAGCCGTCCACCCCGACCAGCACCGGGCCCTGCGGCGGCGGATCCCGGCGGGCCACCAGCACCGGGCATCCGGCCCGGGCGGCGAGCTGCACCGCCGGCACGTCGGCCGGCACGCAGTCGCCGCAGGCCGCCATGCCGGCGTCTCCGATGGCGAGCAGGAACGCCGACTCCGACCGACGGACCAGGGTGGCGACGACGGCACCCTCGACGATCTCGCCGCTGATCGGCAGCGACGGCTCGACCTCGGCGGCGACCTCGGCGGCCCTGGAGATCAGATCCTCGGCCTCGGCGCGCGGCCCCGCGATCGACGGGGCCTCCAGCGCGGCCGTCCAGTTGAACGCGTGCAGCAGGCACAGCGGGCGGCCGTGCGCGGCGGCCTCCTGCGCGGCCAGCCTGACCACCGGCAGGTTGCGCTCCGAGCCGAGCCCGACCAGCACGGCCGCCTCGGTGGCTGCGGCCATCCGGCATCACCTCCGCAGGCGTCGCGCCCGGCCCTGTCGTCGAGGCTAGTACCGGCGGTGGGGCCGCGGGGTGTGATCGGCGGTTGCTCCTGCGTGGCGGCTCGCCGGTCTGGTGGCGCTGTGGCTTGTTGTGGGTGTCGTGGTGGGTGTTGGGTTGCGGTGCGTGGTGGTGGGGGTGTGGCCCGCTGTGCCCGGCTCCGGGCGGTCAGGCTTGATCCCTGCGCCGGGCACGGCGGGCCACACCCCGT